>DYES01000075.1 GCA_020725585.1 Desulfovirgula sp. | reverse complement strand
TCGCCTGTCCCGGCTGTCGAATACCAGGAAGACATCCTCACCCTACCGGCAGACCTGGCTGGCAGCGGCGAACTCTTCGCCCTTCGCGTCCGCGGCAACAGCATGGTCGATGCCGGTATCTTCGACGGCGACATCGTGGTCGTCCGCAAGCAGCCCACCGCCGAAAACGGCGACATCGTAGCCGCGCTGATCGAAGACGAAGCCACGGTCAAGCGTTTCTTCAGAGAAGACGGGCACATCCGTCTCCAGCCGGAAAACAGGGCAATGCAGCCCATCATAACCGACGAAGCGACTATATTGGGCAAAGTGGTTTCGTTAATTAGAAAATATTAAAACCCCCTTGACAGGGAACGTTAGTTTGGTATAATGATACCAAACATTTGTTTTGGCCAGGGGGTTTTCTATTTTATGCAGCGGGTCATTTTCCTTGCCGACATGAACGCCTTCTACGCCGGCGTCCACCAGGCGCTGGACCCGGCGCTCAAAGGAAAGCCGGTGATCGTCGGCGGCGACCCGGAAAAGCGCCACGGCGTGGTGCTGGCGGCCAGCTACGAGGCCAAGGCCAAGGGCGTGAAGACCGGGATGACCGTTTTTGAAGCTGCCAAACTTTGTCCGGAAGCAACTTTCATCAAGCCCCAGCACCACCTTTACGTCCACTTTTCCACCCGGATCTTAAGCATCATGCGGGAATTCACCCCCCTGGTGGAACCCTTCTCCATCGACGAAGCCTTTCTTGACGTCACCGGCTGCGAGAAATTATTCGGTTCTCCGGTAGAAATAGCCCAAAAGCTCAAGAAGCGCATCCGCGAAGAAGTAGGGGTTACCTGCAGCGTCGGCATCGGCCCGAACAAGCTTCTGGCGAAGATGGCAGCGGAAATGCAGAAACCCGACGGCCTGACCGTTCTCAATTACGAGGATGTGCCATCGCGAATGTGGCCGCTACCCGTTAGGGAGCTTTTTGGCGTAGGGCCCCGGTATGAGCATCACCTAAAGCTTTTTAACATCCATACCATCGGCGACCTGGCCCGCTTCCCCGTAAAAATCCTCAAAAAACGCTTCGGTGTAAACGGCGAAATCCTCTGGCAGTGCGCCAACGGAATAGACTACAGCCCGGTCGACCCGGACACCCTGGAGAAAGTGAAGAGCGTCGGCCACCAGGTGACCCTGCCCAGGGACTACCGGACCCACGAAGAAATAAGGGTGGTCATTTTAGAGCTGGCCGACCTGGTGGCCGAAAGGGTGAGGGCCGGAGGCTATGCGGGCCGGGTGGTCGCTTTATCGCTTAAAGACGCGAACTTCGCCTGGCTTTCGCGGATGAAGACTCTCCCCGAACGAACGGACCTTGCCCGGGACATTTACCGGGCCGCCGTAGACCTGCTGAAAAAGCACTGGCCCGAAGGCTGGCCCGTCCGGATGGTCGGGGTGGCCCTGGGGGGTCTAACCCCCGTAAAAATGGAGCAGCCCGCGCTCTTCGGGGAAAGGGAGAAAATAAGGAGGAGCGAGCGGGCCTGCGACCGCATCCGCAGCCGCTTCGGCGAAAGGGCCGTTTTCCGGGCTGTTTCGCTTACGAAGGCGGGTGTCCGTTATGCGTGACAACAAGCTGTGGGAGAGCCACCGGATAGTTCTTCCCGAAATGAGGAAAAGGGCGGTCCGGCGCTGTCGGGACTGCCGATTCTTTGTGAAAATCCAGGGCAGAGAAGAAATTCGGTGGGGTTGCGTGGCGAGCATTCCTGACTACGGCACGCTGCAGAAGAGGGTGCCGGAGATTATCCGCGCGGCGGATGTCTTGAGAAGAGTGGGAAAAGCCGGGCTGAAAGAAATACTGAAGCACAGCGAGCCCGACGCCCAGGCATGCGGGCTTTACCTGGCCAAAATCAATTTTTCCTGGGAACCGCCTAGGGTTCATTGAAACCTCTTTCCTGTTCAGGCACTCTCGGCCACTCCAGTCTTGATATGACTGTTCACTATGGGAAGCTTTTCAACCCGGAAATCAAGAAAAAGCTAGCAAGCTTTGCCCTTCGGCAGCCATGAAAAGTTTTCTTGCATCCCGAGATTATGCCGCTGATCAAATATGTTAAAAAGAAAGAGGTCCCGAATTCGCCGCCTTTGATGTGCCCGAACAAAAATCCCACCAGCTTGCCGTTAGCTTCCGCGCCTACACAGGCCTTAGGATTGGCCATGTAGGTCTCCAGCTTTTTCGTCCAATACTTCGGCCTTTTTCTTGGATACCCCGAAATGACCCCCATAAACGGCGTTGCTAATGATTAATGCCCGCCCCGCATGAAAAATTTTTTTAGGCAAGCAGGAAAAAAATTCTGAGCAGAGAACTACAAACTTAATAAAGGCAATGGAAATTTTTTTCTCGAACCGAAAAAACAGGAGGTGAAACTAGGTGAAAAAAAGGCGGCTTAAATGGCTTTTGGTTGGCTTGCTTATTTTGGCTTTGGTTTTCGGTACGGCAATTGCGGCTTTTGCCAGCAATGCCAGCGGTAATTCAAAATCCCCGGAGCGCAAGATCGTGGTTTTCCAAAACTGGTTGATTGAACAGCCAGCTAAGGACAAAGTTTTAAGACACGCCGGCATTTCAAAAGTGAAGGATCTGCCGCTGATTAATGCGGCGGTAGTGTTAGTGGACCCAGACAAGGAAAAAGCTCTGCGGCAGCGGTCGGAAGTACTCCGGGTCGATCCTGATGCTCTGGTTTATACCCAGGGAAGGCCCCAGAAAAAACCTCCTCAGCCCGCACCGCCTCCCGCTGACCCCGAGATTCTCCCGTGGGGAGTGGATCGCATCGATGCAGATCTGGTGTGGGATAAAGAAGATCCTAAACTGGCGGTAGACCCGGGCGCCAATGCGGGCGGCGGGGTTAAGGTGGCAATTCTGGACACGGGGATAGATCTGGATCACCCCGATCTTCAGGCTAATATCAAAGGCGGCATCAATACCATCAATCCCCGCAAAAGCCCTGACGACGATAACGGTCACGGTACTCATGTGGCCGGGATCATCGCCGCCGTGGATAACGCTGTCGGCGTGATCGGCACTGCTCCCGAAGCCTGGCTATATGCGGTCAAGGTGTTGAACAGGCAGGGCTCAGGGTATGTTTCCGATATTATCGAGGGGCTGCAATGGTGTATTGACAACAAAATGCAGGTAGTCAATATGAGTTTTGGGACCTCTTCCGACGTCCAGTCATTATATGAAGCCATCGTTAAAGCCTATCACAGCGGGATGGTGCTGGTCGCCGCCGCCGGGAACTCCGGCCCCGGAGATGATACCGTATTGTACCCGGCCAAATACAAAGAGGTGATTGCCGTTTCCGCTACTGATCAAAACGACAATATAGCCTGGTTTAGCAGCCGGGGGCCGGAAGTTGAGCTCGCGGCTCCGGGAGTAAACATCATGTCGACTTTTAAGAACGGCGGCTACATGGTGCTTGAGGGCACTTCGATGGCCTGTCCGCACGTCACCGGCACAGCTGCGCTGGTGATTGCTTCCGGTGTTTCCACGAGAGACGAAATCCGGACGCGGCTGCAGGCAACTGCCGATAACCTGGGCGATCCAAACCTGTTTGGCTACGGTTTGGTGGACGCTCAAGAGGCCGCTGCCGGTACTGCCACCGCACCGTAGCGATTTTATAAAATATTTGTGAAGCACCCTTTGTAAGGGGTGCTTTTTTGTGAACTTTTTGCGTTGTAAGCATTTTTACCCTCTGGGAGGGTAACGCCCATACCAGACAGCGGCGGATCAGCTGCAACCCTTAGTATACTAACCCCACAGAGTAGCCATTACGGACAGCCGGCTGCGTTGCTTCGGTTTGATGAGAGAGAAGCCATGAAAGTGGTTTCCCTGCTCTATTTTCGAAAAGGAAATCCCGCTAATCGCATATTTGGGAGATCCAGTGAACTCCAGGTATTAATGACAACCCTGCACTGTCAGGCTGCACGGATTGGAATAGCGTGAAAATCCCTTGGAGTTGTATGAGCCGGATAATTAATTTTTGATAATTAATTTTTATAGTATATTTTGCAAACAGAGGAGATGTTCACTGGGAAGTGTAATTATTAAGTGTAATTATTAAATGATAAGACGAACCGGCCTAAAAGGGTAAGGAGGAGGACGCAATGGAACAATTCCGCAGGTATATGGACAGGGAGCTTAACCTGGAAAATGTACGGGATCAGGATCGTTTAAGGGCTTTCGGGGTGAGCTGCACCTATTTTTCGGATCCGCCCGAAGACTTTGACGAGCTGGAATTCAGGACCGGTTTTGAGGGAGCGGGCGAGGCGGTCATTACAGTGGCAATAGAGCTGGGGAAAATTAAAAGGATCATGTTCGGTCTGGCCGACGAAAAAGACCCGGAGGCGGTGAGGAGCATGACGGAATCCCAATTGGAAAATTTCCTGGCTGAAAAGGGCGGCCGGCTGGCCGGGTTTTTCGAATACATCACCCGTTAAGGCAAAAAACGATAAAAAGCCCTCCGGCAGGATAAGTCTTTTTGGAGGGCTTTTGCTCGCTCTTTAATAAACTTGCTTAAAGATTAGCCGGCGGGAACTGGGCCGGCCTTTAGCAACTGATCGTCCGTTTTTACGGGTTGGAAACGCGGCTGATGGCTCCCGTCGGGCAGGCCCGGAAGCAGCGGCCGCAGCGGGTGCAGTTATCCAGGTTAATGGCGTAATTCACGGTCTCGTCGATATATATTCCCCCGTCGCGACATTCCCATTCGCAGGCCGCGCAAGCCATGCATAACGCCTGGTCGATCTGGTAGCTGAACTTATAGGTTTTTTTTGATGCCGTCAAGGTAAACCTCTCCCTTCGGTTATTTCGATTTTAAGGTTTTGTACATTTTTTCGCCGCGCGGATTGTAAAATCCTGCTGGCCGGGGTGGCAAAAATTTCTTCATAAAATTTAGCCTTCTTTTGCAATAAATTTCTAAATAAATTTCTAAAATTTCTACCCGGAATAAATAATAAATCATTGCCGGGGGAAAATTACTTTTCAGAGGACTTTATTTGAAAAATCGGAAATTAAAATTTGGGCTGGAGAAAGGAGATGCCAGTGAGAGTAAAACGGATTTACGGGGCGGTTTCCAGGTACAGAGTTCCCGGCAGCACCGAGGGCGGATATCGCCCTGTCTGGGACCTGGGGCGTGTGGGCGAAGAGAAAAGAAAAACCCGCCGCCGCGGCCCGAACAGGCCGAGCACGTAGGGCGTCAAAAGGGGGCCGGTAAGTCTGCCGGTAGTTTAAGGTAAAATTAAAACACCCCTACCGGGGTGTTTGCGGTCTTTGCGCATTTTTTAAGGTTTGAATGATCGTCTGGGGGTCTTTAACGGCGGACTTGGCCAGCCGGAGCAAAATTTTTTCTCTGATGTATGCCGATTGGCCATCTTGAAAAGAAATAAAATATTTATTCGTTCCCGGAACGGGCAGGGCCTTAACGCCGGCTCTCGACAAATAATGGAAAGTTTCCTGCAAACCCATCAACTTCACTTCACCTCCGCAATCGTTTATGAGCTGGGGGGAGGGGTGCTATATAGTCTATAACATTTTGGCCGGAAAAGAAATATTTTTTCCTTAAAACGCCCGACCTGCAGGTTGAATTGTTTTTTAATAAAGTCGAAAATTTCACAAATTACATTCCTATTTACACCGGAACATCTGTACGGTATAATAACTTTTGTCAATCATTCATTTTATGACTCCGTACTTCAAATCTGTGCCTGGCCATGGGAAGTATGGAATTTTAAGGCTGGGGGGCCGACTTTATGCTGATCGTCATCGATCCGGGTCACGGGGGAAAAGATCCGGGGGGAACGGGTTTTGGGTTGAAAGAAAAAGACCTCACGTTAAAAGTGGCCAGACTTTTGATTGACAAGTTGAGTGGCTACCAGGTGGAAGTAGTTTTCACGCGGGCCGGGGACGATACCGTCAGTCTTGGCGCCCGTGCCGGCCTGGCCAACAGCCGCGGGGCGGATTTCTTTTGCTCCCTGCACGTAAACGCGGGGGGAGGCACGGGCTTCGAAAGCTACGTGCACGTGGCCGCCCCGGAGGGCACGGAGGGCTTACGCGCCGTTCTCCACGAAGAGTTGATGCGCTATTACGGCCGCTTTGGCTTCCCGGACCGCGGAAAGAAGCGGGCTAATTTTGCGGTTTTGCGGGAAACCAGGATGCCCGCCGTGCTGCTGGAAAACCTTTTTATCGATCATCCCCGGGACGCTGCACACCTGGCAGACCCTTCCTTTCTCGACGGCCTGGCCGGGGCGCTGGCCCAGGCTTTGGTGAAAGCTTTGCACCTTCAACCTGAACAGAAGTGGGACCCGGCGGGAGAAATCGCCCGCTTAAAAGAGAGGGGTTTGATTGTGGGTGATCACGACCCGAACTCGCCAGTCACCTGGGGAGAGTTCGCCACGGTGCTCAACAGATTGCTGGATCGAAAAGAGTCGGCACTATAAATGGAATCAAATGGGGGCAAAGCAGGCATCGGGAGAGGCTTAAAGAAAGCAAAGGAAAGCAAAAGAAAGCAAAAAAGCTTGACAGAAAAAGAAAAAGGGCCTAAAATTATTATGAACATCAGTTCATAAACGATGTTGTTCACCCTCCGTCTGGGCGGTTGTTCAACGTCGCTTCAAATGCTCTTTGTGGACGAACGCTATAGACAGTACGTCAGGTTTCGTCAGCTGAGCAAAGGTTATAACCATAATGCAGATTATACAGGAGAGGAGATGGAGAAGAAGTGTCCGACAATCAATGTTCTTCCTGCGCTTCTAAAGGCAATTCGGAATGCGGCGGCGAGAAGCACAGGCCAGAAGTGCTCAAGCAGAGTGAGTTTAACGAGATCAAGCATGTGCTGGCGGTGATCAGCGGCAAGGGAGGGGTAGGCAAATCCTCCGTCAGCGCTTTAATGGCCGTTGGCCTTGCCCGCCAGGGATACAAAGTGGGCATCCTGGACGCAGACGTGACCGGCCCCAGCATTCCCAAAATGTTTGGTTTGAACGGCCGCCCGGAGGCTTTTGACAACCACATTTTGCCGGTGAAATCTGCTCTGGGCATTGCCGTCATGTCTTTAAACCTGCTGCTTCCCCGGGAAGACGACCCGGTGATCTGGCGCGGCCCGATCCTCTCCAACGTGGTCAAGCAGTTCTGGACGGACGTCGTCTGGGGAAAGCTGGATTATTTAATTGTGGATTTGCCGCCGGGAACGGGGGACGTGCCCTTGACGGTGATGCAGTCTTTGCCGCTGGACGGCCTGGTGGTGGTCACTTCGCCGCAGGATCTATCCCAGATGATCGTGAGAAAAGCGATCAAAATGGCAGATCATATGGGCATCCCCATTTTAGGCATGGTGGAAAACATGAGCTACCTGAAGTGCCCGAAGTGCGGGGAAGAAATATACGTTTTCGGGAACGGCAGAGCAGAAGACACCGCGCGCCAGGCGGGGATCAGGCTGATTGAAGTTTTGCCTGTCGACCCGAGGCTGGCCGAACTGGCCGACCGCGGAAGGATCGAAGAATACGAAACGGATGCCTTTCGGAAGATGCCGCTGGTTTAAATGGTGTGAAACTGACTTGAAAAGACTGAAAGAACGGGGCCCGGCAGAGAGGGCCGGGAAAGCAGAGCAAGCGCCTGGAATCCGGGCGCTTTTTGATTAAAAGAGCGGATGCTGTTACTTTGCCGGGCGGGTGATGTGGAACCGGTACATGTCCGCCCGGTAATAGGAATGCCTGTATTCTGACGGCCTGCCGTCCTCTAAGTAGACTACCGTCGTAATGTGCATCAAGGGTTTTCCCGGTGAAACTTGCAAAATTTCAGCCAGCCGGTCGTCGGCGGCGATTGCCTCGAAGGACTGCGTAAGCCGGGCCGGGCTGACTTCCGGCAGGTCGTTGTATAGGTCGTAGGTGGTAAAAGAAACCCCCTGGCTCAGCCGCAGGCGGGCCGCTTCCACCATTTTATGGCCGATCTTTTCGGGAAAGTACGCGCTGTAATAGGCCACCGGCTGCTCGTTGCCCAACCCCAAAAGGGTCAGGTTGACCAGCGGGCTTAAGAGGGGAATGGCCAGGGCGGTGGCCATCTCGTAGTCGGCGCTGACCATCCTGGAGCCGAGGATTTTCGTCGCCGGGCGCAGCCCCTTGCTGCGCAGCGTGCTTTCAAAGGGCGTGACCCTGACCAGTTCCTGGTCGATGCGCGGCCGGGCTACGAAAGTTCCCTTCCCGTGCGTTCTGTACAAAAGCCCTTCGTTGACCAGCTCCGCCAGGGCCTGGCGCACCGTCATCCGGCTGACGTGGTACTGCGCGCAGAGCTCCCGTTCCGACGGGAGGCGTTCGTCGGGCCCGAGGGCCCCAGTTTTGATTTTTTCCCGCAGGTCGTCTTTCAACTGCTGGTACAGCGGTATGGCGCTTTGCGGCGAGAGCAACCTTTTCCCTCCTGCAGCGTAGAACAAGTGGTTATATCAAGTTCGGGATCGTTCCGGCAAATAGCATAACACGGCCGAAAAGCTCCCGTCAAGCATTATTTCCCGGCCCTCCCGGCCTTTTGCCCCGCCAGTCTGAACCATTATAAAAATAAAAAAATTTTCTTGATTTTTTTCCGAAGAAGGAAATTTGAAATTCATGAAGAAGTAAACAAAAAAGTGGTATATACATGTTAGCCATCAATGGTTAAGTGGTTAATACCACAAAAGAGACGAAGTTTTCGTTTTTCTTTTCAATGGTTGGAAAATTTGTTTTCAGGCGGGAAGAACAAAGAGGAGGAAAAGGATTAATGGAAAAAAGGACGCTGCGCTTTCTTTGTCCCAACGGCCACTTAGGCTTTGCGCCGATTAAAACCGGGAGCTTTTACCGGGGGGTGGAAACGAAGCCGGACTTCATCCTGGCCGATTCGGGGAGCTGCGACATCGGCCCCGTGCCTTTGGGCGCGGATATTTCCACCAGTCCCCGGCAGTGGCAGGAGCATGATCTGGAGCACATGCTGCTTGCTTCCCGCCGGCTGGGCGTGCCCATGATCATCGGCTCCGCAGGGGATACGGGAACGAACAGCCGGGTGGACCTCTACGTGCAGATTATTAAGGAACTTGCCGAAAAGCACCGCCTCCCGAAATTTAAGCTCGGTTACTTTTATTCGGAGGTAAGCAAAGACTACCTGCGGCAGAAAATTAAGGAGGGGAAAGTGATCCAGGGGCTGGACGGGAGGCCAGATCTTACCTTAGAGGACATTGAGAAGACGGACCGAATTGTTGCTGTGGCGGGAATTCACCCCTACGTGCGCCTTTTGGACATGGGGGCAGAGGTAATCATCGGCGGGCGCTCCAGCGATATTGTGATTTTTGCCGCGCCGGCCATCCGGGCGGGCTTCCCGGAAGCGCTGTCCTATTACCTGGGCAAGGTGCTGGAGTGTGCTTCCTTCTGCGCGGAGCCCTACGGGGGAAAGGAAACGATTATCGGGACCATTTCCGACGAAGACGTCAAGGTTACCGCCATGCACCCCGACCAGCGCTGTACGGTGGCTTCAGTGGCCGGCCACGCCATGTACGAGCGCGCCAACCCCTTTTACGAATTTGTCCCCGGCGGCATGCTGGACATGACCGAATGCAGGTACGAACAATTTGACGAGAAAACCACCCGCATTACGGGGCCGAAGTTTATCCCCGCGCAGGAAATGCGGGTAAAAATAGAAGGCGCGGGAAAGGTGGGCGAAAGGTACATCGGCATCGCGGGCATCCGCGACCCCTACACCATTTGCAATATCGAGCGGGTTATCCAGTGGGCCAGGGACCAGGCCAAAGAGAGGTTCGGCGACGCGGGCTACGAACTGCACTACCACATTTTCGGCAAAAACGGGGTGATGGGCGACTTAGAACCGGTGAAAGAAATCCGTTCGCACGAGCTGTGCGTGGTTGTGGAAGGAGTGGCGCCGACCAAAGAAATGGCCGAAGAAGTCACCATGATCGGCACCCGGCAGATCTTTTACGCCCGCCTGCCGGAAGTCAAGGGCACGGCCGGCAGCGCCGCCTTCATCGTCGACGAAGTTCTGCCGGCGACTCCTGCCTACGTCTGGACGATGAATCATACCGTGCCGGTGGACGACCCCCTGGAGCTATTTTCCGTTCAGCTTACGGAAGCAGGCGTGTAAACCATTTTCTTCTTGTTTTATTTCGGCTTTATCTCTGTTTTGTATTTAAGCGTATTTAATCGTCTTGACAATGCACCCGTTATGGAAAAGGAGTGAATTCGGCATGAAAACCGTCAAGCTGGCCGACCTGGCCAAAACCATCCGCAGCAAAAACGCCGGCGTGGATAAGATAACCTTCGACATCATTTTCCGGGAGAAGAAGAATTACGAACTGGTCAAAAAAAGCGGCGTAATTGCGAAAGAAAGCATCGCCCGGCTCTATGGCATCGACGAAAAGCGGATTTCGGATTTTGTCTTTTTCGATCCCGCCAACGCCATTAAATTCACCATTTACCGCACCCGGCCCAGCGGCAGCCCCGGCGAATCCGATATCTTCGGCTGCCAGCAGTACCCGCCGTTACTGGACATAGAAGTTCCTGTGGAACAGTGATAAGCGGCAGGTGTCTTCGCGAGATTTTACCGGTTGTCGAAATACCCAGGTCCGGTTTAAGGGGAAGGTGAGAAGAATTGCTGGCTGAAGAGCAATTAATAAAGATCGGGGAAAGAATTGATCAGTTGATTACGCTGGATGTGCCTTCGCGCAATGTAATCCATATTCTTTACCCGTACGCCCGGAAAAAGTGCGCCAAACCTCTTTCACTGGCTGCCGCAGAGCTTTTGTGCAATAGAGTTCAACCCCGAGACGTGGTTTTTATCGCCACCGGCTGGCCGGACCGGCCGCACATCACCCCGGCTATTGCGGAAACGGACGGCCCCCCGGGGGCGGCGGCGCTGGCGCGCGCCCTGCACAAGGGCCTGGGTGCGGTGCCTTTTATCTTCGTCGAGGAAAATTTAGTGGGGGCGATGAGCCGGGTAGTGGAAGCGGCCGGCTTAAGGGTGCTTTCTCCTGAAGAAGCTATCCAGGCGTCTGCCTCCACGGCACCTATTCATGCGGCAGGGGTGTTGGGCTTTCCGGCCGACCCAGGGAAAGCGGCGCAAAGGGCGAAGGAATTGCTGGCGCTTTATGCGCCGGCGGCAGTAATTGCTATTGAGAAAGGGGGCATGAACGAGAAAGGGAAAATTCATACCAGCCGGGGGGCCGATACAACCGAGCACATGGCGAAGGTAGATTTTCTGATGCAGGAAGCAGCCAGCAGGGGAATTGGCACCATTGGTATCGGCGACGGGGGCAACGAGATCGGAATGGGGGTGATACGCGAGGGAATCAGGGAAAGCATACCTTACGGAGACAGGTGTCTTTGCGGCTGCGGGGGAGGAATAGCCCCTTCGACCATTACCGACGTGCTGGTCACGGCGGCCATCTCGAACTGGGGAGCCTACGGCGTGGCGGCCTGTTTGGCGGCCGTGCTCGGAAAAACAGAGGTTTTCCATGACGCCGTGGTGGAAGAAAGAATTTTGCGGGCAGCCGCAGCGGCCTCTTTCATCGACGGCATTACCGGTTACGTGGAACCCAGCGCCGATGGTTTGGCGTCAACCGTTCACCAGGCTTTTGTTACACTTTTGGGTGAATTGGTTCGCCAGGGATTAAAAAATTGTAAATAAAAATACAAGGACAGTTAAAAAACAGAATATTAAAAAACAGTATAAGGGAGGCGATTTGAAGATGGCCGGCAATAAGTTTCGAGTGTCTTGCTTGTTCCTGGCGGTTCTTTTTGCCCTTGCGCTGCTGGCCGGCTGCGGCGCCGGCGGGAAGGAGGAGAAGCAGGCCGGCGGCGGCGAAAAAGGTGCGGACAAAACTTACGTAATTAAGCTTGCTCACGAGTCCCCGGCTACCCACAGCAAAGGCGTTTGGGCGGAGGATTTCAAGAAGGCGGTGGAAGAAAAGTCCGGCGGTAAAATTAAGGTGGAGCTTTTTCACCAGGGGCAGCTGTATGCCTCTGAAGAAGCCGGTTTTCAGGCGGTGATTAACGGCTTAATTCAGATGGCCATTCCCAGCACAGGCTACGTGTCGGCAGTTGTTCCCCAGTTCCAGGTAGTTGACCTGCCCATGATGTTTTCCAGCCAGGAGGCGCTGTATAAGTTTCAAGACGGCGATGTGGGCAAGGAGCTGCTGGCCATGCTGGAACCTAAGGGCGTGAAAGGGTTAGGCTACATATCCAACATTCCTCTGGATTTGTTCAGCAAGGAGCCGATCGTGAAAATTGCCGACTTAAAAGGCAAAAAAATCCGGGCGCACACGAGGATCTTAGAAAGCAGCATTAAAGCTCTGGGGGGCAGCGCAATTACCATGCCGGCCAGTGAATTATACCTGGCCCTTGAACAAGGGATTGTGGACGGCGCCTTAACCACGGTAACTTACGCGGCGCCCAACAAGTATTACGAAATTACCAAGCACCTGACCAAAGTGCGCATCAGCGCCATTGCCTATCCAGTGGTGATGAATTTGCAGTTCTGGAACTCTCTGCCGGACGATTTAAAGAAGGTTGTGCAGGAAGCGGTTGCGGAAGCCACCAAGCAAAACCGGCAGAAATTAGAGAGCCAGGAAGCAAATGCTTTAAAGACTCTTCAGGAGGGCGGCATGCAGATCCACGAGCTGGCCCCCGAGGAGCACGAGCGATGGGTAAAGGCGTTGCAGGCTGTCTATGACGAATACGGGAAAGCGATCGGCCAGGAGTTAATCGCCAAGGTGAGGAGCATTAAATAAATTAGATTTAAAGATTTAACTAAATGTATTCCCAAGGAATGTTTTTCGGGGGTGCCGGCGCCGGGGCGGATAATGGTTTTTGAGTTGAAAAAGAATTGCCCTGCCGATACCCCCGCAACAAATTTCGTTAATGTTTTGCAAGAGCAAAATTATCCTAAGATCTAGTTCGTAATTTGGATTTTATACTTTTGATCACATACCTTAGGAGGGCTGATTTTTGCGCAATAAATTTTCTTCTCTGCTCGGGTTTGTCGATACCGCCGAGATCTGGCTGTCCGGAATTTCTTTGGGAGCGGCTTCTCTTTTGGTGTTTATCGGAGTGGTGCTCAGGTATTTATTTCACTACTCAGTCTCTGCCTTTGAAGAAATTATTCGCTATCTGATTATTTGGTCAACCTTTATCGGGGGAAGCGCTCTTTTAAGGAGGAACGGGCACATCACCATTGATGTTTTAATTGTCCGCCTGGCAAAAAGGCAGCGCTTAATTTTGCAGACGTTTGCTTATCTTCTAGGGGTTGTTTTTTGCGCGCTGTTGGCCGTGAAGGGTTGGGGGCTGGTGCAGCAGTCGATTCGCGTTGGCGCCACCTCCATGTCCAGCCTGCAGCTCCCCATGTACATACCCCAACTGGCCGTCCCGGCAGGAGGCATTTTGATGCTTTTTCGTTTTTGCCAAAAAGTTTATGAAAATATTCTTAGTTTAGCCAGCTCATCTTCTTTGGAAGGCGGTTCAAAAAGATAGTTTGAAAAGTAAAAGGCTTAAATAAAGTAAGGTAAGGTAATGAAGTAATTAAGGAGCTAGCAATCAGGCATGTGGGAATTTTTAATTGCAAGGTGATTTAAGGGAAAGTAGGTGTGCCTTTTTGACGGCTTTAGCGATCATTACCCTTTTTGTTTTTTTGTTGTGCGGCCTGCCGGTGGCTTTTTCTCTCGGCCTGGCCGGTCTGTTTCTGCTCTACCTGATGGTTGGGCCCAGTGCCTTAACGGCTGTTCCCCAAATGATGTTTGTCTCCGTGGACAGTTTCACCCTGATGTCCGTCCCCTTTTTTATCCTGGCCGCCGACGTTTTGGTGCGCGGGGGAGTGACCAATTATTTAATCGAAGCGGTGGAAAAGGTTTTTGGGCACCTGCGCGGGGGCTTGGCCACGGTAGCCGTCATCGCCTGCGCTTTTTTTGCGGCTATTTCCGGCTCCAGCTCGGCTACCGCGGTGGCCATCGGTTCTGTGCTCGCTCCGGAGATGATTAAGAGGGGCTACAACACCAAATACACGTTGGGGATCATCGCCGTGGCCGGAGGGCTGGGCATTCTAATTCCTCCCAGCATACCGATGATCGTGTACGGGACGGTTGCGGAGCAGTCGGTAGGCAAACTATTTTTGGCCGGCGTGATCCCGGGGATAATTCTCGCCTTGGCTTTAATCTTTGCCGGAATGATCGTTTTTGGCCGGGACCAGGCGGCCCGCAGCGTAAAGAGAGCGCCCTGGCCGGAGCAGTGGCGGGCGTTGAAAAAAGCCTTTTGGGTGCTTTTATTGCCCGTTTTGATTGCCTGGACAATTTACGGGGGGGTCGCCACGCCCACCGAAGCGGCGGGAATGTCCGTGGTTTATGCTTTTTTGTGCGCCCTGGTGATTTACAAAGGGCTCAAGCCCAAAGATATTATCCAGGTGCTGGGGGAGTCCGCCGGTTCCAGCGCGATGATTCTGTTGATTATCGGCGGGGCGACCGTGTTTGGCTACGTGTTGACCATGTTGAAAATTCCCCAGACGGTTACCGCTGCCGTTTTAGCCGGAGACCTTTCGCCGGTGGCCTTCTTGTTGATCGTGAACGGAATTCTCCTGATCTTGGGTTGTTTTTTAGATATCACTTCCATTTTGCTCTTAACCTCGCCTATCTTTTTGCCCATCATGCGCCAGCTGGGGATCGATCCCATTCATTTTGCAGTCATTTTCTGTATTAATATGGAGCTGGCTCTGATTACGCCTCCGCTGGGTATGAATTTGTTTATTTTGAGCGGGATCACCAGGGAAAGAATAGAGAAGGTGCTGTGGGGGGCCATTCCTTTTGCTTTGGTCATGGTGGCGGTTCTTTTGCTGGTGACTTATGTACCGAAATTAAGCTTAATGCTGGTGAAATAAAATACTGTAAAAACTGTTTCGAAAAACAAACCGGAAACAAAAGGGAAAAATAAAATTTTGACGAAAGTGGTTCTGTAGGGTTCTTTTATATTGGATTAAGTTTGGGAAAGTTAATTTTAAGTCTATTTTAGGCCCATCAAAGAACGTAGATTTTTAAGGTAGAATTTAGGGAGGTCTTGGTTTTGGCCAATTTTTTGCCGGCGGGCGCCATCGACCTGCACACCCACTGCGCTCCTAGCCTTTTTCACCGCGCGCTGGATGATTTTGAGCTGGCCCGCGAAGCGCGTGCCGCGGGGATGCGGGCGGTGGTGATTAAAGCCCACGAGTGCCCCAGCGTTGCACGCGCTAATTTGACGCACAAATATGCCGGCGGGGCGGCGGCCTACGGAGGGATCGTTCTCAATCACCAGGTAGGCGGGTTTAACGTTTGGGCGGTGGAAGCGGCCCTTTCCATGGGCGCAAAGTTCGTCTGGTTTCCGACTATTTCCGCACAGAATTATCTTGATTTTTTAAAAAGGCATGGCGAAGGCCCGTTTACCCCGCAGGCGGGGCCGGCCAGAGAAGGTCTTTCGATTTTTGCTTCTCCGGGAAAGCTTTTCCCCCAGGTAATTGATATTCTGCGCCTGGCCGCCCGGGCCGGCGCGGTGGTGGCTACCGGGCATTTGGGCGCAGAGGAAATCAAGGCTCTGGTTGACCGCGCTCTGGAGGTGGGCGTGAAAAAGCTGCTGGTCAACCATCCCGACGCTGCATTTATCGGCTTGCCCCTGGAGGATCAACTCACCCTGGCCGGTAAAGGGGCTTTTTTGGAAAAATGCTACCTTAACGTGATCACGGGGGACGTTTCGGCAAAGCAGATGGCAGACGGCATTAACGCTGCCGGAGCACAGCACTGCGTGCTGGTCACCGATTTGGGGCAGCCGGGCAACCCGCGCCCGGCGGCCGGCATGATCGATTTCGTCAATTTATTGCTCCAGGCGGGGATAAGACCGGACCAGATCCGGCGCATGCTTGTCGAAAACCCGGCCCGGCTTTTAGGTTTAGATTAATATATGTAAAACCTTTTAGTGATAAAAACGACCGCTCACCCTTCAATTATGACCACCCGCCAGGAAAAGCTTGTGTATCGGTGAATAATGTTTTATCTTAGGGGTGCCACTATGCAGATTAAGAGTCCATATAATGGACATCGCCGGAGAGTGAAAACCTTAAGAGTCAAATATGTAATTGCGAAATATGAAAATAGTTTAAAGACAAAATTTTATGTTTAGGATAGAGGGGTGTGCGGTTCGGATGGATTTCCAGCTTACCGATGAACAAAAAATGCTCAAGGACATGGTGCGCGATTTTGTGGAAAAGGAGATCCGGCCTTATGCCGGCGAGTGGGACGAAAAGGAAGTGTTTGTCCCGGACGAGATTATTCAAAAGTACGCCGATTTGGGGCTTTTAGGGATAACGCTGCCGGAGGAGTACGGCGGCCAGGGGCTCACGGCCTTCGAGGCCATTTTAGTGATTGAGGAAATTGCCAAAGTTTCGCCGCTGGCCGCTTTTCCCATTTTTGAGGCCAACGTGGGGCCGGCGCGGGTCATTCACCTGTTCGGCACGGAAGAGCAAAAGAAAAAATACCTGCCGCGGGTAACGAGCGGCGAAATCATGATCTCGGTCGGAATGACGGAACCGGAAGCGGGCTCGGCTTTGACCGACCTGAGAACCAGGGCGGTTTTGGACGGGGATTATTACGTGGTCAACGGCCAGAAGAGGTTTTGCTCGGGCGGCGGCCATTCCCAGGCCTACGTGGTTTACGTGCGCTTAAGCGAGGCGAAAGGAGCCAAGGGAATCGGCGGGCTGATTATTGAAAAGGGCACCCCCGGCTTTACTTTCGGCAAGCAGGAGCGCTTTATGGGCTTTCGGGGCTTTCCCAGCTGCGACCTCATTTTCGAAGACTGCCGGGTGCCCAAAGAAAATCTGGTCGTTCAAGAGGGCGGTTTCAAAGATTTAATGCGGGCCTTTGACATCGAGCGCCTGGGCAACGCGACCATGTCTTTGGGCCTGGCGGCGGGAGCGCTGGAGGAATCCATCAAGTACGTCCAGGAAAGAAAGCAGTTCGGAAAGCCGATTTGCGAATTTCAGGCGGTGCAGTTCATGCTGGCCGACATGGTCATGAAAGTGGAGGCGGCCCGCCTGCTGATTTACCGCGCCGCCGTCAACGCCAGCCAGGGCTATCCTTCCGTGCTCCATTCTTCCATCGCGAAATGCTTTGCCGGGGAAATCGCCAAAGAGGTAACCGACATGGCCCTCATGATCCACGGCGGCTACGGGTATTCTAAAGAATACCCCATCGAGAGGATGGTCCGCGACTCCCGCGGCTGGCCGGTGGCCGGCGGAACTCTTCAGATCCAGCGAATCAACATAGCTTCCGCCTTGCTGGGGAGAAGGTTCGATCAGCGCAGGTAACGGGGGCTTATGATTGGTTATGGAAAATGACGTCCGTTCTGTTTTGAAGGCGTTCAAAATTTTAGAATCATTTACAGTAGAAAGGCCGGAATTAAGCATCGGTGAGCTCGTTGCCCTGGTGGGCATGCCGAAAACAACCGTCATCAGGCTGACGGCAACTTTAGAAAAGACTAATTATCTGGAAAAAGACAAGAACACAAGAAAATATCGCCTGGGCACGAAATTGCTGTATTTGGGAAATATTGTTCAGCGGCGGTTAAAAATTCGCGAAGTTTCCCTGCCGGTCATGAAAGAGATCCGGGACCGCTCCGGAGAAGCCGTTTACTTAAACATAATTGAAAACGACGAGCGGATGTGCTTAGAGTACGTGGAATCAAATCAAGAGCTGCAGCGGGTCGTCTTTGTGGGGCAGAGAAGCCCCCTTTACGCAGGCGCTTCCGCCAAGGTTTTGCTGGCCTATTTGCCGGAGCATAAAAGAAGGGAATTTCTGGCGAAGGTAAAATTAAAAGCGCTCACCCCGCGGACAATTGTCGATCCGGTGCAGCTGGAAGCGGAGCTGGCCGACATCCGGAAGAAAGGCTACGCCGTCAGCAACAGCGAGCTGATTATCGGTGTTTTTTCCATCAGCGCGCCGGTCTTCAACCACCAGGAGGAGATCGCGGCCAGCCTGGCGATCGGCCTGCCAACGGTGCGCGCGGACGATAAAAACATTCCTTTTTTTGTTGAGCTGGTCAAAGCGGGCGCCCGGGAGATATCCCGCCGGCTGGGGTACAAACTTTATTGAAGGGTGAGGAATATGTTGGTGGTTTGCAATCCCGCAGCACACCCGCCAAAGGAAGAGGCGGTATCTGCTCCCTTTGTACTGCAGGGGAAGCGCCTGGCTTTTTTAAGCAACAACAAGCCAAACGTTGATTTTCTCTTTGACCGGTTGGCCGACCTTGTTTTGACCCGTTTCCGTCCCGCTTCCATTGTGCGAGCAGCCAAGGCCAGCTCGGCCCACCCCGCCCCGGAGGATCTCTTGAATGAGCTTGCCGAAAGGGCGGAAATTGTGATTAACGGTGTGGGCGATTGAGGGTCTTGCGCCTCGTGGAGTGTCCACGACGCGGTGGTTTTGGAAAACAAAGGCGTGCGCACGGTTACGGTGATTACCGATCGTTTTACTGCTCTGGCCAGGGCCCAGGCCTGTGCTTTGCAAAAAAGCGGCCTTGCTTTTCTGGTCATTCCCCACCCTCTGGGCGGTTTGAAGGAAGCGGAGGTCCAGGCGGCGGTCAAGGTGGCTTTGGAAAGGCTGAGCAAGCAGCTCGCGGCGTCCGCCGGGAAAGAGGCCGGCGCTTGTTTGCCCCCTGAACGGGAAATCCAGCCGGAGCGCTTGACTTTTTCCGATCCGCAGCAGGCGGCGGATTATTTTTATCGGCAGGGCTGGACGGACGGCCTGCCCGTGGTATTGCCCACGGAAAAGGCTTTAGAGGAGTTCTTGCGCCACGCCGGCACAAGGCAGCCGCAGGAAGTGATCGGCCGGATGCCTCCCCGCTGGGCGGACGTGACGGTGGAAAAGGTGGCCGTAAATTGCATCCTGGCCGGATGCCTCCCAGAATACCTGCCGGTGGTCCTGGCGGGCGTCGAGGCGGTACTGGACCCCCGCTTCAACCTCAACGGCGTGCAGTCGACCACCCACCCCTGCGGCGTGCTGTTAATCGTCAACGGCCCGGCGGCCGGAAAATTAGAGATTAACGCCGGGCATAACTGCTTTGGACAGGGCTGGCGGGCCAACGCCACCATCGGCCGGGCCATGCGCTTGATCCTGCAGAATATCGGCGGGGGAGTGCCCGGCCTTTTGGACAAGTCCACCATGGGCCAGCCCGGTAAATACAGTTACTGTGTGGCGGAAAACGAAGCAGAAAGCCCCTGGCCGCCCTTTCATGTGGAGAGGGGGTACCCGCGCGAAGCAAGCACGGTAACCGTCGTGGCCGCGGAAGCTCCGCACAACGTCAACGACCACGGGAGCACGGACGCCGAAGGGATCTTAACGACAATTGCCGGGACGATGGCCACCACGGGAAACAATAATCTTTACCACCAGGGGGACGCATTTTTATTCCTCGGGCCTGAGCACGCGGCCACCATCGCCGGGGACGGTTGGAGCAAAGAGGACGTGCGCCGTTTTCTGTTCGCCCGGGCGAGGGTGCCTGCTTCGAAAATGTCCCCCGGGCAGCTCGCGCACATCAAAAGCTGGCTGCCGGATGCTGCCGGCTACGTTGACGAGAACCAGACCATCGGGATTTGCCGCGAGGCGGCCGATCTGAACATTCTAGTGGCCGGGGGAGCGGGAAAGCATTCCGCCTGGATACCTACTTTTGGTCTTTCTTACTCGGTGACCAGGCCCATCGCCTAAAACATTTTTAAATGTTGGGGGCTGCGCAGTTTAGACGTGAATAGAAACCATTGAAGCCGCGATTACAACCATTGGGGGAGCAACTGTTGTCTTTTGAAGAAAAGTCATGATAGATCAAGAGTAACTAATGGTGAAATGCCGTAACACTATGTGAAATATACCAGCAAATTCAGGCAAAAAAGGAAGCTGGTTAGGATCTTGGAATGAAAACTGTCGGTTCAGTGGAAAAGGCGCTGGTCATTCTCGGTAAATTCAGCAGGGAACAACCGGAATGGGGCCTGGCGGAGTTAAGCAAAGAATTGAAAATGTCGAAGCCAACCGTTTTGCGCCTTTTAAATACTTTAGAAAAATTTGGAATGCTAAGAAAGAACAAATTAACAAAAAAATACAAACTCGGAATGCGCCTGTTTGACCTGGGGAGCATCGTGGTCGGCCAGATCGAGGTGCGCGCGGCCGCCCTGCCGGTGATGCGGGAGATCAGGGATAAAGCCAACGAAGCCGTCCACCTGAACATAATCTCCGAAGGAGAGCGGGTGTGCGTGGAGTTTTTGGATTGCGCGCACCCGGTGAAGGCTTCGGTGGACATCGGGCAGCGTTCCCCTCTCTACGCAGGGGCTTCGGCACTGGTTTTGCTGGCTTTTCAAGATGATCTGAAAAGAGAGAAAATTATCGATAGTTTAGAACTGAAACCCTTTACGAAAAATACGGAAACCGACAAAGAAAAACTGCGCGCCAGGCTGGCCGAAATCCGGCAAAAGGGCTATGCCGTTACCCGGGGGGAACGGAACGAGGGACTGGTGGCCATCAGCGTTCCCGTTTTTGACCGGTTCAAGGAGGTAGCGGCGAGTTTATCGATTGGCATGCCGGAAATCCGGGCGGAACCGGAAAAAATGGATTACTGCATTAAGCTGCTTTTGGAAGGGGGGCGGAAGATTTCCAGGCAGTTGGGGTGTAAGGACTGAACGTGCTTTAAAGTTATCCTTTAAAGTTATCAGGAAGGGTATGGTTCTATGCGCTCCGTTTTAAGCATTTTGGGGAAGGCAATCGATGTTCTGGAAAAAACCTGCGCCGCTTTGAGTGTGTGCAGCGTATTAGTTATGATGCTGCTGGTCACCGCCGACGTAACGGGACGGAAGTTTTTCAACCACCCGATTCCCGGCGTAGTGGAGATCACCGAAGAATATTTAATGATTGCCCTGGTTTTTTTGGCTATGAGCTATGTCTTTATGCAGGGTGGGCACGTACGCGTCGTGTTGTTTCGGAGGTTTTTTCCGGAGCGGGTGAAGCTGCCTCTGGATATATTTTTAAACTTTTTGGCCCTGGTCTTTTTTGCCCTCATCGCTATCATGGGCTGGCAGACTACGCTAAGGGCCGTCCGGTTTGGCGAGTTTTCCGCCTGCATCCTGGCCTACCCGCTGGCCCCGGCCTATTTTCTCCTGACTTTGGGCTCCGCACTGCTGTGCGTAAGAATTATTCAGGCGATCTTTATTCCTTCCTCGGTAAAGTGGGAGGAGCATTAACTAAATAGGCGGAGGTTTGTCAATGATCGTTGCTTCAGTGCTGATCCTGCTTCTTCTCTTCTTGTTTGTGGGGATGCCTGTGGGTTTTGCCATGGGCGTGGCGGGCATTATCGGCCTGTTTTTAGAGGGCGGCCCGGACGCCGTCTTGAGCATCATGAGCAACGCGCCTTTCCGCACGGCGGCAAATTTTTCGCTGACCACGGTGCCTATGTTTATCCTGATGGCGGAGATTGTTTCCCGGGCCAACATCGTCAGGGAGGTTTTTATCGCTGCCGAGAAATGGTTGGGGCGGGTTTCCGGGGGCCTGGCGATGGCTACTATTTTCGCCTCCGCCGGCATGGGCGCCATGTCCGGCTCCAGCACGGCCTCGGCGGCCTGCATGTCCGCCATCGCGGTGCCGGAGATGCGCAAGGCGGGCTATTCGCTCACGGTTTCGACGGGGATCGTGGCCGTAGCCGGCACCCTGGCCGTGATGATCCCACCCAGCATACCGATGGTCATCTACGGCATCGCCACCGAAACGTCCATCGGCAAACTGCTTATCGCCGGTATTCTTCCCGGTCTTTTGACCGCCCTGGTTTACTGCCTGGGAATTATCCTCTGGAACAAAGTTTCTCCAGGTGTAATGCCCCGCGGCCAGGCTTACAGCTGGCCGGAAAAATTTGCCTCGCTCCGTCCTTTGTGGGCGTTTGTTATTTTGGGCTCCGTAGTGATTGTCGTTCTGTATGCCGGTGTGGCCACCCCGACGGAAGCCGCGGCGATTGGCGCTTTTGGCGCGCTGGTGATTTCCGCGGCAACCCGCCGGATTAATTTGAAAGGGCTTTACGAAGCCGCCCTGCAGACGGCGAAAATAACCACCATGATTTTTACCATTATTATCGGCGCCATGGTCTGCGGGTACTTTTTTACCCTCACGCAGGCCACCCAAAAGGTGATTAATTATATCGGCCAGTCCCAGATTCCTGCCTGGGCGATCATGGGTTGCATAGTTGTTTTATACCTTATCCTCGGCTGCATCATGGATCAGATCGCCATCTTGCTGTTGACGCTCCCGCTGACCTTTCCCCTGGTGACCGGCCTGGGGTTTGATCCCATCTGGTTTGGCGTGATTGTTACCAAGCTGAACGAAATAGGCCTGGTAACGCCTCCGGTAGGATTAAACGCTTATGTGGTGAGCGCCACTGTAAAAGCCCCCCTCGATCAGGTTTTCCGGGGAACGGGGGTCATGCTGGCGATGGAGGTGGTCACTCTCGGTTTGCTGTTGTCCTTCCCCATCATTGCCACCTGGCTGCCGTCTTTCATGAAGTACTGAGTTAATCAATCATTTTCATAATATTTTCTTGGAGGGAGGTGGATGGGTCCGGAAGGATGCGGCGTAAAAGGTGAAGCGCTGTGCACAGAACCTTATGGTATCTAAGGCTCGAAAGTAAAGAAGGAGGTATTATTAAAAATGAAAAAGTTTTTGCGCCTTTTGGCGGCAGCCGCCCTTTTTGCGTTTGTTGCGCTTTTGGCTGCCGGATGCGGCGGCCAGAAGGCTGCTGAAGAGAAGAAGGAGCAGCCCCAGGCGAAGCAGGAGGCACAGCAGGAGATCAAATTAAAAATGGCCGATTCTTTTCCGGTAACGCATCTCTTTTCGGCCGACATAGCGAAGTTTTTTATCAAGCGCACGGAGGAGCTCACCAACGGAAAGGTTAAAATCGAGTATTACCCCGCCGAGCAGCTGGGTAAATTAAAAGACCTGTTGAACCTCACCAGCCAGGGTGTAGCCGACATCGCTTACGTCGCCCCTACTTTTTTGGCGGGCCAGCTGCCGCTCAATACCGTCATGGTACTCCCCAACTACACTACCGCTAAAGAAGGGAGCGCCATTTACCACCGTCTCGCCGGCGGCGTGTTGATGGATGAATTTAAAAAGTACGGCGTAAGGCCAATCTTTGTGTACACGACGCCCCAGTACGACGTAGGCACCGTGAAAAAGCAAATCAAATCGCCGGAGGACCTCAAGGGAATGAAGATCAAGACCTCGGGCGGCATCTACGATAAAATCGCGCAGAAATACGGCGTAACGCCCGTGGTGGTTCCTTCTCCTGAAATATACGAATCTACCCAGCGGGGGATCGTGGAAGGAAACTTCTTAAGCTACGTGAGCGTCAAAGGCTACCGGGTCTACGAGCTGGAAAAATACCACACCTTGGGGGCGGCCTTTGGAGGTTACCCGGTGGCCTACGTGATTAACGAAAAAACGTGGGAGAAACTGCCTGCCGACATTCAAAAGGCGCTGCTGCAGGCCGGCGAAGAAACCAGCAAGCACGCGGGGGAAGTGATTGACAAACAGCAAGAAGAGCTGGCCGTGGAATTTGAAAAACAGGGCATGGTCATCTACCGTTTGACGCCGGAAGAGCAGAAAAAGTGGCGCGAGCCCCTCAAAGGAATAGAGAATGAGTGGATCCAGGACATGGAAAAGAAGGGGCTCCCCGGCAAGAAAGTCTACGAGGAGTTTGAGAAAGTCTGCAAAGAAATTGTCAAGAGCTAACAGCTGAAAAGACAGCGGGCGTTTCTTGTTGCTGCCGCGGCTTTGTCCCGGCAGCAACAAGAGTTGTATTTTTCAGGGTTTTTTAGTTTAGGGGGGTTTCCCTGTGGAAGTTGTCTCTACGGAAGTGCTGGTGGTGGGCGGCGGCATCGCCGGGCTTTCGGCCGCCATCGCCGCCAGAAAAAAGGGCCAGGAAGTTTTGTTATGTTCGAAGGTAACGCCCGGCCGGGCCAGCAGTTCCACGCTCAGCCAGGGCAGTTTTCGCGGCCGGGTGGCCGGGTTCACCGCCGAAGAACACCGTCGGTTGACGGTAGAGGCGGGGTACCATTTAAATGAGCCCGCCCTCGTGGAGGCGCTGGTGGAAGACGCTCCCCGGGCGGTTTTATCCCTGCGGGAATTTGGCGTGGAAATTCTTGAGCGCCAAAAGGGCTTTTTCGTTTTTGCCCCGAAGGTCGGCCAGGAAGGGTTGCGCATCACCAGGCCCATGGCAGAATACGCGCGCCGCCTGGGGGTAAATTTTCTTTACCCCTTTTTAGCCGCTGATCTTTTGTTGCGCGAGGGCCAGGCCGCCGGCGTGTGGGGGCTTTTGAGAAGGGAAGGCAGGCCGCTGGCCGTTGCCGCGCGGGCCGTTGTTTTGGCTACTGGCGGGGGCGGGGCCGCTTATCTGCGCACCGACAACCCGCCGGGGAGCGCCGGGGATGGCTACGCGCTGGCATACCGGGCCGGTCTGCCCCTGATCGATATGGAGTTTGTGCAATTTTACCCCCTGGCCACGGCCGTGCCCGGCCGGCCCAGCAGGTTTGTGCTGGCGATTCTGGCGGACGCGGGCAAGATCTTGAACGCCGAGGGGGAGAACTTGTTAGAAAAGTACGGCATAGATAGATCGCCGGTGGCGATCGTTTGCCGCGATTTGCTCTCCCGGGCCATGTGCGCGGAAGTGGCCCAGGGGCGGGGGATCGCGGGGGCCGTCAGGTTAGACTTGGGCGGCGCGGCACAAGGCTGGCGGCGGGCGCAAAGGATCTGGGGGGTTTCCGACGCATATCTGGAAAGAGTTAAGTCCTGGGCGGGCAGTCTCCTGGCCGATGGAGAATCTGTGCTGGTAATGCCCACCGCTCATTTCTCGATGGGCGGCGTGGCGGCCGACTCCTGGGGGTGCACGGAGATACCCGGCCTTTTTGCCGCCGGCGAGGTTGCCGGCGGAGTGCACGGCGCAAACCGCCTGGGGGGCAACGCCTTGACGGAGGCAGCGGTTTTTGGCCGGCGGGCGGGCCTGGCGGCGGCGGAATTTGCAGCCGGGCAAAAAGCGGCACCCCTTTCTGCAGACGAAGCCGGCGCCCTGGCCAAAAGATCTTACGCAGGCCTGCGTGAAAAGCTTGCGGAGCAGAGAAGACACGGGGTTTTTCCTTCGCTTTCCGCGGTCAAAGAGGCGGTTCGGCGAACGTTGTGGGAAAACGCGGGCGTTTTAAGGTCGGCGGATTCCCTGGAAAAAGCCCGGGCCGACATCGAAAAACTTAAAGCAGGAGCCGCGCCCGCAAAGCCCGGCGAACTGGTTGAGTTCCTGGAGAGCGGCAACCTTTTGCTGGTAGCCGAAATGATTGTCCGGTCGGCCCTTTTGCGGCGGGAAAGCCGGGGCGCCCACTACCGGCTGGATTTTCCGCGGCAGGACGACGCCAACTGGCGTAAGCACACACTAATCAGGAAAAGAGACGGCCAAATGGTTGTTTCCACAGAAGCAATAGGATTTTTAAAATAAATTTTGGATCAGGACAGAAGGAAAAAGAGAAAAAGTGTCTAATTTAATTCATATATTGGAATTCATTTTACTATCTGGAACAGGTTGATGCCGATGAGCAGCACCTTGCGGAAAGGTTTAGAAGTCCTGCTGGCCATTTGCGAAGAGGGGACGGAGGACGGCCTCTCCTTAAGGCAGCTGGCTGTCCGAACAGGCTTCCCACCCAGCACGGTCCACCGGCTCCTGCAGACGTTTAAGGAGTTTGGGGTGGTCGAGCAGAGCCCCGAAACAAAAAACTACCGGCTGGGCCCGCAGCTTTTAAAGATGGGCCTGCAGGTCAGGGGGATGCTGGACCTGCGCAAGGCGGCGCTGCCCGTGCTCAAAGAGCTTACGGCGCGCACCGGCGAGGATTCCTACCTGACCGTCGCGCAGGGCAAGATGGGGGTTTTCCTGGAGCGGGTCGAAGGGCCCCATCCGGTGAAGGTCATCGAACTGGTCGGCAAGGAGATGCCGCTGCACAGCGGCGCGGCCAGAAAGGCCCTGCTGTCCTTTATGGACGACCATTTTATCCGGACGTATTTAAAGGAGATGGCTGAGAAGGGGGAGTTTAAAAGCGCCGGCCCGGAGGCGCTGGCGGAGGAGATCAAAAAGATCCGGGAGCAGGGATACGCCGTTTCCTTTGGCGACTATCTCAACTACGGCATCGGCATTGCGGCCCCCGTGCGTGATTTTTCCGGCTCGGCCAGGGCTTCTTTAGGAATCATCGGCTTGAAGAGCCGCTTAAACGAAGAGAGGCTGCCGGTTTTAATCGGCGAGGTGAAGCGCGCTGCCGACCAGCTGTCCCAGAAAATGGGCTACTTTTCATAACCATGAGGGGTGAAGAAACTAAAATGCGCGAAGTCGATCTCCAACTTTTTTTCGAGCCGCGGTCCATTGCCATCATCGGCGCCTCGGCAGACTTAACCACCATCAGCGGAAAACCTCTGCGGTATTTAAAAGAGCACGGCTACCAGGGAAAGATTTACCCCGTCAACCCCAAGTACCAGGAGATTGCCGGCTGCCCCTGTTACCCGAGCATAGCGTCAGTGCCCGGGCCGGTGGACCTGGCCTTAATTGCCGTCAATTACCGGCGGGTGCTGCCCGTCCTGGAGGAGTGCGCCCAAAAGGGAGTGCGCTTTGCCACCATTTTCAGCTCCGGTTTTGCCGAAGCGGGCGAAGAGGGGCGCAAGCTTCAGCTTGCGCTCGCCGAACTGGCCGCGAAAACGGGCCTGCGCCTGTGCGGGCCGAACTGCCAGGGGGCGGTGAGCCTGCACGAGCGAATCGCTGCCGCTTTTAGCGCCTCTTTGGAGATCAAGCCCTTTACTCCCGGTGCGGTAGGCTTCGTCACCCAGAGCGGGGCGCTGGGTTATTCCATTTTCAACCTGGCCCAGGAGGCGGGAGTGGGCTTTTCTTACGTGGTCAGCACGGGCAACGAGGTGGACCTGGACTGCCTGGACTTTATGCGCTACATGCTGGAAGACGAGAACACGCGCGTTGTCTTTACCTATTTAGAAGGCATGCGGGACGGAAGAAAATTTGCGCGCGTCGCCGAACGCGCCCTGGAACTGGGCAAGCCGCTGGCCGTACTCAAGGTGGGGCGCTCGGAAACAGGCAGCAGGGCGGCGTCATCCCACACGGCGGCGCTCACCGGTTCCGATCAGGTCTACAGCGCCTTCTTCAAGCAAGAAGGGATTATCCGGGTGGCGGATATCGAAGAGTTTATCGATTTAGCCCTCTTGATCAACAGCGGGGTAAGGTTCCCGCAGGGAAAAAGGCTGGGCATCATCACCACCTCCGGCGGCGCCGGGGTGCTGGCGGCGGACGCCGCTGAGGAATGCGGTCTGCAGGTGCCCCCGCTGCAGGAGGAAACGCGCCGCCAGATTCTTTCCGTCATCCCGGCCTACGGCTCCGCCTTAAACCCGGTGGACGTGACCGCCCAGGTGATCAACGAGGCGGAAGGTTTCTGGAAGGTTTTGCAGGCTGTGGCGGACGACCCGGGTATCGACGCCCTGGTGGTGATCATGACCATGATTACGGGCGAGTCCGGCGTCCGGATGGCCCAGGACGTGGCGAAAATGAGCAAACGGACCCAAAAGCCGATTGCCGTGGCCTGGACGGCGGGGGACAGGCTGATGGGCGAGTGCTTTGCCGTGCTGCGCTCCGCCGGCGTCACCTATTACAAGTCGCCGGTGCGCTGCGTAAAGGCCGTGGCGCACCTGATGAATTACGGCGCTTTCCAAAGCGCATGGCGCAGCCGTAGCGCTTGTGCGCCTCAAAAGATTATTTCCCCGGGCGCCGCGCCCGCTTCCGTGAAAGAAATTCTGTCCGGCGCCGGCAGGGTCTTAAGCGAGCGTGAGTCGAAAAAAGTGCTGGCGGCCTTTGGCGTCCCCGTGACCAGGGAAGAAACGGCCGGCACGCAGCAAGAAGCGTTGTCGCTGGCGAAAAAGATCGGCTACCCGCTGGCCTTAAAGGTGGATTCTCCAGATATCCCGCACAAGACGGAAGCCGGGGCCATCCGCCTGGGGATCAAAAGCGAAAGCGAGCTGGCCCAGGCGTTTTCCGAGGTGCTCGCCAACGCGCGCAATTATGCCCCGGGGGCGCGGATTAACGGCGTGCTGGTCCAGGAAATGGTGCCGCCCGGCGGGGTGGAAGTGATTGTGGGGGTGAAAAGCGACCCCCAGTTCGGCCCGGTGGTGGTGTTCGGCCTGGGAGGGATTTTCGTCGAAATCTTAAAGGACGTCGCCATGCGGGTGGCGCCGCTCACACTCGCCCAGGCGCGGGAAATGATCGGGGAAATCCGGGGCTTTGGTCTTCTGGCCGGCGCCCGCGGCCGGCCGAGAGCGGATGTGGAAGCCCTGGCCGAGGTCCTGGTGAAGGTTTCGGAAATGGCCCTGGCGCTTTCGGACGAGCTGGCCGAGCTGGACATCAATCCCCTGATCGTGCTGCCGGCAGGGCAGGGGGTTAAAGTGGCCGACGCGCTCTTCATCCGGAAGGTCTAAGAGGTTTATTTAAAAAAATATTTTAAAGAAAGAAAGAAGGGGGAGATTTTATGAACTTTGATTTGCCGGAAGAATTACAGGACATCAGGAGGCTGGCCCGCGATTTTGCCGTCAGCGAGGTGAAGCCTACCGTCGATGCCGACGACAAGGCGCACCGTTTCCGCCGCGACCTGGTGAAAAAGATGGGCGAGCTGGGCTTTTTGGGCTGCGTCATCCCGGAAGAATACGGCGGCAACGGCCTCGGCTACCTGGCCCTGGCCATTTTGGCCGAAGAAATCGCCCGCGTGCACAGCTCGCTGCGCCTGGTTTTCGCCGCCAATACACTGGGCCCGGCGATCACCATCTGGCGCCACGGGAGCGAGGAACTCAAGCAAAAGTACCTGCCGGGATTGTGCAGCGGGGAATTGCTCGGTTGTTTTGCCATGACCGAGCCCAACGCCGGCTCGGACGTGGCGGCCATGAAGACGCGCGCCGTGCTGGAGGGGGATCATTACGTTTTAAACGGCAGCAAGATGTGGATATCCTACGCCACGGTGGCGGACGTGGGACTGGTTTACGCCTACACCGACCCCACGCAGCGGGCCAAGGGGATGTCCGCCTTTATTGTGGACATGAAGAGCCCAGGCATCGTTGTGGAAGAAATTAAGGAAAAGCTGGGCAACTGGTCTTCCCCCACCGGTTCCATCACTTTTGAAAACTGCCGGGTGCCCAAAGAAAACCTGTTGGGGAAGGAAGGCCAGGGATTCGCCATCTGCATGCAGCAGCTGGACAACACGCGCCTGGCTTCGGCGGCGGGCGCCGTGGGCGTTGCCCAGGCCTGCCTCGACGCGGCCGTCGAGTACGCCACCACCAGGGAGCAGTTCGGGCAGCAGATCGGCCGGTTCCAGATGATCCAGGACTGGATTGCGCAAATGTGCGTGGACATAGAGGCGGCCCGCCTTTTAACCTACCGGGCAGCTTTCCTGAAAGACAAGGGGGTGCCCAATACCTTAGAGACTTCCATGGCCAAGCTGTTTGCCAGCGAGATGGCCAACAAGTGCGCCGATTACGCCCTGCGCATCTACAGCGCCTACGGCTATTCGGAAGAGTACCCGGTGGCCAGGCTCTTCCGCGACGCGAAGTATTACCAGATCGTGGAAGGAACGAGCAATGTTCACAAAATAATCATTTCCCAGGATGCGCTGGGCTACCGCAAGGCCAACCGGTGAAATCAGCCGTCAGTCGTCGGAACGTCAGAAGAAGCACTCCAAAATTTTGGTTGCAACCCCTATATCATAAAACGGGCGGCGGAGGGCTGAATTTGGTTCGGGCGAAGCGGTTCTGAACTCAATTAACCCGACGGGAAAAAATTTTAGATATCTTGAGGAGGAAGGTTCAGTGGATCGCTATGAGGACTTAAAGCAGCGAAAAGCCAAAATCATGCAGATGGGCGGACCGAAGGCGGTGGAACAGCAGCACAAGAGCGGGAAGTGGACGGCCCGGGAAAGGGTGGAGTACTTTTTCGACCCGGGCACCTTCACGGAGATCGGCATGTTTGTCAAACACCGCACCATCCACTTTGGGATGGATAAAAGGGAGGTTCCCGCCGAAGGGGTGGTGGTCGGCTATGGAAAGGTAAACGGCCGCCACGTTATGGTGGCGGCGGAGGATTATACCTCCATGGCCGGCACTTTCGGCGAGTACCACGGCAAAAAGTTTTCCCAGGCCATCGACATGGCCAAAGATCTGGGCATCCCCTTTGTGGGCATGAACGATTCTGGAGGCGCCCGCCTGCAGGAGGGGATGGACACCCTGGAGGCCTACGCCTGGCTGTTCCGCTCCCAGATCCTCGCTTCCGGGATCATCCCGCAAATTGCCCTTTTGATGGGGCCCTGCCTGGGCGGGCAGGCCTACCACCCGATTATGCAGGACTTCGTCTTTCAATGCCGCAAAACCGGCTTCATGGGCATCGCCGGCCCGGCTTTCGTGAAAACGCAGCTGGGCGAGGAAATAACCTTAGAGGAGCTGTGCGGCGTGCAGGCGCACGCTTACAAAACCGGGCAGACGCACGTGGTGGTGGAGGACGACAAAGACTGCCTGGACAAGACCAGGGAACTGCTGGCCTACCTGCCCCAAAACAACAAGGAGAAGCCGCCGCGCGTGGACACGGGGGACGAGGCGGAAAGGCTCATCCCTGAGCTGGACGGCCTGGTGCCCGAAGAGGCCCATGAGCCTTACGACATGCACGAAGTGATTGACAAGATCGTGGACAACGGGGTTTTCTTTGAGATCTTAAAGGACTTCGCCCAAAACGTCATTGTGGGCTTTGCCCGGATTAACGGGCGCTCCGTGGGGATCGTGGCCAGCCAGCCGCTGGTCATGGGCGGGGTCATCGATTGCGACGCGGCCGACAAGGTGGCCCGGTTCGTGCGCTTCTGCGACCTGTTCAACATCCCGCTGGTCAACTTCCACGACACCCCGGCCTATATGATTGGTTCCTACGAGGAGCACAAGGGAATCTTAAGGCACGGAGCGAAAATGCTCTACGCGTACATCGACGCCACCGTGCCCAAGGTGACGGTGATCATCCGCAAGTCTTTCGCCGGGGCCTATTTGGGCATGTGCTGCAAAGATACCGGCGCCGACTTCGTTTACGCCTGGCCTATCGCCCGGGTGACCATCGTGGGCGCGGAAACGGCGGCCAGCGTGATCTTTGCCAAGGAAATCAAAAACGCCGAAGACCCGGCGGCGGTGGCGGCGGAAAGGATCAGGCAGTACCGGGATCTCTACGAGAACCCGTACTGCGGCGCGGAGCGCGGCTACATCGACGACGTGATCATGCCCTCGGAGACGAGAAAATTTATCTCCCGGGCGCTGGACGTGCTGGAAAACAAAGAGGTCGTCAGGCCGTGGCGGAAATATTCCAATATTAACCTATAGAGATGAAAAAGCGGCTGCAGAGAAGAACGCAGCCGCTTTTTGCTGCGCCCGGCACGGGCTCTGGGCAGGCCAAAAAAGCGGCGGTACCGCCCACCGCCGCTTACGGACCGGTTTACCGCTGCACCACTGCCGTCTGGACGGCGGGAGGAGGGAGGAGTTTTTGCAGCCGTTCCTCTAAGCGCAGGCGCAGGCGTACGACGGAAACGGGAACGGTGAAGGTTTCTGCCGCCGTATGGATGTCTGCAAGCTCTTCGGCAGCGGTACTCCCCGGCGGCATGAGCAGTAGAGCGGCGATTTCCTGGGCCGCGTCTTCCTTTTCCGGGGTGATCCAGCGCAAGTATATCTCGCTGATTTCCTCCAGGCTGTACTGAGCCAGGGCGCGGGCCAGCACGTGCTTTAGCTCCGGCTCAAGGAGTCCCTTCCTCACGGTGAGGAGGGTCGTGCCGTCCTCAAAGCGGTAATAATTCCCGCGATGCGGCCGCGGAAAGGGTAGCGGGCTAAAAGTATGCCCTCCTTCCTGGCCAGGCAGAAGAGCCGGTAGGGTCCGGGCGGCTCTTTAAGCTGGTACTTGACAATTAGCTCAATAGCCAGTTGGATGACCGGGGGCAAATTTACACCGCCTCCCAAAAATGCGTTTAAAGTACCATGAATTAAATTACAGAACTATTGTAAACTTCCCCCCGTGTCGTTATTTGTCGAAGTGTGAAGCGGAGGTTAGAAAAAAATAAATAAAAAAGGCCCGCGGAAAAGGGGCCTTTTACGGCGGCTTTTTTTAGCGGCGCTTTTTTTTCACAAACTCAAGCGCCCACTCCCAGTGTTCGGCCACGGAGCGCTTTTCTTCCTCTGAAAGGTCGGGTATTTGCACCAGAAGTTTACGAAATAAGGGATCGCGGGCGGCGGCCAGAAGATTTTCGTTTGGCGGAGGGGCGTCCTTTTCGTCTTCTCTTTTACGCCCCAAAAGATAATCGACGGATACGTTAAAAAAATCCGCCAGGCGCGCTAGCTGGTGGTAATCAGGGGCGCGCTTGTTTTTCTCGTACATGGCGATGGTGCTCTGGCCCAGGTTTAAAAGCCGCGCCAGCTCCGCCTGCGAAAGCCCCTTTTGCCGGCGCAGTTCGGCCAGCTTTTCCCCAATGGAGGACATCAGGGTCACCTCGCTAAAAGCTTAGCACGTTTCGTGATGCAACGGCAAGTATTCATAATTCACGATTTGTGATATATACTTTTTATGATTTAAACCAAAATAGGGAATTTTTATACTTTCCCTCTTGACATTAATCGCATTACGTGATTAAATTTTGCTAGTGACGGCGGAGGTGGGGTTCTTGCTGTTGCAAGAAAGTGGATGCCTTAAAGGGGGTTTTAGTGAGAATGGCTAAAGGGTGAGCGCGGTGAGGAACGAGAAAATGTACCGCTTGAGGCTCAAGATGGGCCTCACCCAGAAGCGGGTGGCCGAGGCCGTAGGGATCAGCCAGAGCTCCTACGCCATGATCGAATCCGGTCGCCGCCACCCAAGGAAGGAGGTGGAAAAGAAGCTGGCCGACTTCTTCGGCGTCACCGTGGACGAACTTTTTTTTGGCCAGGATTATCACGATATGCGATTGGAGGAAGGTGAGCCGGAAGAGGAGAGCTCTGGTGGCTGAAAAAAGCGGCGCAAAAGGCATCGTTTATACAGGTAGTGTCTAAAAGTCACCTTGACTAAGAGAGGAGGATAAGAAAGAACGTGATTTTGATGGGCAAGAGCAAGTTCTTCGTTTCCAGGAAGGCCGTTTCCGTCCTGGCCCTGCTGGCCATGCTCCTGACGCTTTTGCCGGCGGTGCCGGCGATGGCGGGCCAGGTCGGGAACGTCAGCGTCATGGCTGACAATCTCAAGGCCGGAGCCACGAACGTCGGCTACACCGTTGCCTTCGACGCCACGAGCGGCCTTGAGCCGGGCGACGAGATTGTCGTCACCTTCCCCAGCGGGTACGATGTAAGCAACGCAACCGTTCCTGGCATCGTGTACGAGGGAGAGGTGTACCAGCCGGCCGGGGTGAATAGGCTCGGCAACATTTTTAGAGTTGGTGTTCCGGCCGAGCTGACCGTGCCCCCGGGCGGCGAGGTGACCGTGGAGTTTGCCGGAGGAAAGAACCCGACTACAGCGGGCAGCTACCAGTTTGCCGTGAGGACCACGGTGGACACGACCACCGCTTACGGCAGCGTTACCATCGAGCCGGCCGAGGCGGCGAAGATAGTCATCACGGAGCCGCAGAGCGGAACTAAGTTCGTCGCCAACCAGGTTGTACCGGTTAACTGCGTCATCCAGGACGTTTACGGCAATGTAACCACGATGGATAGCGACCTAACGCTAGAATTTACACTTACAGAGACCGTCGCCACTGCCGTATACTCCGCCAAGCTTTACTCTGACTCCGCGGCGACCCAGGAGCTAACGGAGAATAAGCTCGTTATCACCAAAGGCAATACCGGCGGTACCGCCTACCTGAAGGACACGGAGGCGGAGGACGTAACCATCGCAGTAGCGAATGACAAAAACCTGTCCAACCCGAGTGCTATCACCATTACTGTTGACCCATGCGGCGATTTGGCCAAGCTGGTGTTCGTCGAGCCGCGTACCCAGCTCACAGCGGGAGATCCCGTGGGCTTCACCCTCCAGCTCCGGGACGCCTACGGCAACCCGTTCCCTGCCGATAAAAATTACACTGTAAGCCTGACCGCTTCCGGCGCAAATGCCGGCACGGTAGTGTGGCGCAATGGCGCCACTCAAGATTCGCAAGACAAGCTCAAGGCCACTGGCACGATTTACGAAGGACAAAGCCAGTTCTCTTTCGAGTTTGGTGACACAAAGGCGTCCGACAAGGTGACCATTTCCGCCAGCATCACAGACCCGGCGCTTTCCGCCACGGCGGAGTTCAAGATCGTGCCTGCTGCCAACCATCACTTCGTGGTCAAGGTGGCCGACGCCTATCCGGCTACTGAGGGTGTTGTGGAGATCAACTCTGACCAGCGCACGGCGGTAACCATCGAGGCGCAGGACCAGTACAACAACCCGGTGCCGCAGTCGAGCGACCTTGAGGTGAGCCTTGAATCCACTTCTGATACTAGCAACGTCAAGTTCTACGCCGACGCTACAAGCGACACGGCTATCACAACGGTAACCATCCCTGCCGGCGCCTCCAGCGTGACCGTCTACTACTACGACAAGCTGCGGCCCGAGGACGGCGTGCAGAAGAACATTAAAATTACAGCTACTGCCACTGACGGTGCCGTTACTGGTGAGACACCAGTCACGCTCATGGGCCCGCGCCCGGAGAGGTTTGAGATCGCCGGCGATGACTCCGTCGAGGTCAACCTGCGCCTGCCCTTGAACATCAAGCTGCTGGACCAGTACGGCCAGCCCTACGCCGTGGCCCAGGAGACGACCGTGAGCCTGACGGACGGCAAAGACGGCGAGTTCTACACCAGCCTCGTCGGCGGAACCAACGTTAACAGCGTGACCATTGCCCAGGGCGTGAGCGAGGCCGCCGTCTACTACCGGCCCACGAGCGTTGGGGCGAACACGGTTACGGCTACTGCTCACGTTGGGGTACAAGGAACGACCAGCTTTGACGTTCAAGGCACCAAGTCCGTCACCGTGCGCCCGGCCGGCCAGGTGGCTAACGTGCTGAGCATCACCGCAGGGTCAATCACCGCGGGCACGACCGGAGCGGTGACGGTTAAGGTGACCGACCAGTACGGCAACCCGGTGGTCCAGAGCGCCGACCTCGAGGTGAGCCTGGAGACAGCATCACCCACCGGCAAGTTCTATGACGAGGCTGAGGGAGGGAACGAGATTAGCTCCGTGACCATCAAACAGGGCGAGAGCGAGGCCGCGGTCTACTACTACGACACGAAGGCCGGCACCCAGACGATAACGGCCAGCGCCCCTGGTCTCGACCCTGCTGAAGGCACCATCAACGTCGTTCCTGCCGAGCCAGCAAAGATCGCCGTTGAAGCAGACAACTCGGTAGTGGTAAATGAGAAGGCTCAAATCACATTTACCGTCGTGGACCAGTTTGACAACCCCGTGGTTGTTAGTGGTTCGCCTCTCACCATGGTGCTGAGCTCCTCTTCGAACACCGGGCGGTTCGAGGACGAGAGCGGCAAGCAGATCACGCAGGTCGATGTCGCCGCCGGCCAAAGCTCCGCCACCGCCTACTACAAGGACAGCACGGATGGTGAGGTGACCATCACGGCCAGGACCACCGGTCTGGAAGGCTCCGCGAAGCTGACGGTGCAGCCGGTACCGGCTCCGGACACCACTACGCCTGGTGAGGTGGAGAACCTGGCGGTTGCCTATGCTCCCGGTCCCGGCAGCTTCCGGTTGAGCTTCACCGCCCCGGAAGATACGGACCTCGAGGGCGTGCAGGTCTTCGTGGCCCCCTACGGTGAGGAGGGCTGGGCGCCGGTAAGCTTCGGGGATGATGATACTTACAGTTGCGAACCCGCCGACGATGTGGCCTTTGTCGTGAACCTTGCGGACGGGTTCGTCCTCGGCAAAGACCGCGTCCAGTTCAAGGTGGTGGCCGTTGACAACTCGGGCAACGAGTCCCGGGGCGTGGTTGCCGACAACGACGGCCAGGGCTACCTCGTAGTCGCCTGCTACGAGCTTACGCCTGGTCCGGATGGCTGGAGGACCTTCTCCGTGCCGGTGCAGCTCGCGGGCGGCCAGGCTCTCCTGGGCGACGTCATTGACCTTGACGCCGTGGAGATCGCCTGGAAGTTCGACGCCGCAGGCTTGCGGTGGGTGCAGGTTACCGAGGAGAACAACACCATCCAGCTCCTCGAGGCCGTCTACGTCAAGCTGAGTGTGCCAGCCCTCGCGGTGATCACGCCGAGCTCTGCCGCCACCAGCCCGCCGGTGAAGGAGCTCGCTGCCGGGTGGAACCTCGTGGGCTTTACGCAGGCGGGTGGGGTAAGCGATGCCCTTTACTCCGTGCGCGACAAGTGGAGCGCGGCGGTGAGCCCGGCGGTCAACCCGACAGCCTGGGCCGTGACGTCTGCTAGCGCGCCGGCCCCGAATGTCTTGCCGCACCAGGGCTATTGGGTGTATATGGATGCGCCTGGAACCCTTGCCGGTTTTAGCACCACGCCGGTGACGGTGGGCAGGTACCCGGATTAATTGACGACTGGACGGCTTCCAATTTCCGGCTCCGTGCGGGGGCCGCGCCGGAGGGCGCGGCCCTTAGCACAAGAGGCCGGCATAAAAGAACCAAGGAGGGATATCCTATTGAAAAAAGCCTTGCGTTTGAAGTGCGCCGGGCTTGTTGTGGCGTTTTTCGTGTCGCTTTTTCTCCCCGCCATGGCTTTCGCGCAGGCGCCGGACATACCGCCAGCGGCCTACTGGGGCACGGTGACCATCGACGGCCAGCCCGCGCCTGTGGGCACGGAGGTGGTGGCCAAGATAGACGGCGCAGAGCGCGGCCGGATCACGGTGGAGGAGGCAGGCAAGTACGGTAGCCCGGGACCCCTGCGCAAAAAGCTGGCCGTTGCGGGGACGGCTGCTGACGAAGGAAAGACGGTGGTCTTTGAGGTCGGCAGGGTGCGAGCTAACGAAACGGTCATTTTTTGCCTAGGTGAAGTAAAAGAGGTCAACCTTACCGTAAGCGGCCCGCCGCAGCCGCCGCGGGACAGCGTCCCGCCCGAGGTGGAGTTCACCGACCCGCAAAACGGCCAGACGAACGTCCCGGTGAACAAAACCGTTACCGTCACCTTCAGCGAGGATGTGCAGGAAGGACCTGCATACGGCGGCATCTCGGTTAAGGATGCTTCCGGCGATGCGGTCGCCGTGACCAAGGGCGTGGCCGGCAAGGTCCTCACCATTAAGCCGGATGCTAACCTTGACTACGACGCCACCTACAGTGTGGTCATCCCCGCCGGCGCGGTGAAGGACCTGGTGGGCAACGCCCTGGCGCAAGAGTACGCTTTTAGTTTTACTACCCAAGCGGTGCCGGACGGAAAAGTAGAGGTGAAAATACCGGATAACGGTGTATTTGACTTTACTCCGCCTCCCAGTGGGACAGTGGTGTTAAGGAGTAACTCTGGTGTTGAGCTGGAGATCGCTCCGGGAACCATCAGCGGAACGGCAAAGATAACGGTAAAGCAAGTGGAGGATAAAAGAAATCTTCCTGCAGCCAACATAGTAGGCCAGGTTACAGAAATTAAGATAGAAAACGTAACCCTGGCGAAACCGGTCACTATCCGACTTCCTGCCACCGGGGTTACGGGTGAGCGTATCAAGGCTTACAAATTAGTCGGCGACAAGTGGATGAACCTGGGAGGAGAGCTCAAAAACGGCGTGGTTGAATTTGCCGTCAGTTCCTTTAGCTACTTCACTGTAGCTAACAGCCCTGCTCCTCCCGTAGCCCAACCGGCACCCGGTACGTACACTGGAAGTGTTCAGGTGGTGCTGAACGCCGAACCAGGAGCAAGCATTTACTACAGCACAGATGGTTCAACACCGTCAAAACTTTACACGGCCCCATTGACGTTAACAAGCAGCACTACCCTAAAAGCTCTAGCAGAAAGGAATGGCATTCAGAGCGAAATTGCGACATTCTCCTACACCGTAACTTCTGCTTCCACCGGCGGTGGTGGCGGCGGAGGCGGTGCGCCAACGCCATCTACCGATAAAGTCGAGAAGCCCGTACAGGCGGGAGCCACCACCGTGGCCGAGATCTCCGGCAAGGTGAAGGTTGAGGTGCCGGCCGGGACCGTGAGCGGTGCGAACGCCGCCATCAAGGCTGAGGTCGTGGGTGACGAAAAGGCCGCGGGCGCAGGGATGCCCCTGCTCAGCAAGGTGGTGGACGTTACCCTCAAGAACGGCACCCTGACCGGCAGGATCACCATCACCCTCTACTTCGACAGGGGCAAGCTGGGCGAGGGCCAGGAGCCGGCTGTCTTCTACTACGACGAGAAGGCCGGCAAGTGGGTGCGCCTCGCGGGCACCGTGGACGCTGATAAGGGGACCGTAGCGGTTACGGTCGACCACCTCACCATGTTTGCCGTCTTTGCCGTGGCCAGGGAGGCACCGAAGCCGCAACCGGTGCGCTTTACGGACATGGCCGGCCACTGGGCGGAGGCCACCGTGGTCAAACTGGCCGGCATGGGGGTCATCTCCGGCTACGAGGACGGCACCTTCCGGCCTGACAACACCATCACCAGGGCGGAGGCGGCCTCCATTCTGGTGCGGGCGCTAAAGCTTCCTGAGGCGTCCGAAACTGAGCTGGCCTTTGCTGACAAGGACGCCATTCCGGCCTGGGCGAAAAAGTCCGTGGCGCAGGCCGCGAAAGCGGGGCTCTTGAAGGGCTATCCGGCCGACGGCGGCTTCGTCTTCCGCGCGCAAAACGCCCTCACCCGGGCGGAGCTGGCGGCCATCATGAGCCGCGCGGCCGCTCAGAAAGGGCTGTCGCAGACGCAGCCGGCGCCAGCCTTCAAGGACCAGCTCCCGGATTGGGCAAAAGAAGCCGTTGCGCTTGCCGCCAGGACCGGGCTGGTAAGCGGCTACCCGGACGGCACCTTCCGGCCGGATAAACCCGTCACGCGGGCGGAGGCGGCTTCCATGGTACTGCGGCTCCTGGAGAAAATTGAATGAAGAGGCTGTGTTGATGCTTAAAATGGGGCGCCGTCAAGCGCCCCATTTAGGCACTATAAACTATAAGCACCGCAGGAGCTAGAGCCTCCGTTTGATTACGTAGAGCAGGGTGTCGACCACCCGGTTGGAGTAGCCCCATTCGTTGTCGTACCAGGCGATGACCTTGACCATGATGCCGTCGATGACCATGGTGGAGAGGGCGTCGACGATGGAGGAATGTGGATTGCCGTTGAAATCCCGCGAGACCAAGGGAGCTTCGCAGTAGTCCAGAATGCCCTTCAGCTCGCCGGCGGCCGCTTCTTTCAGGGCGTCGTTGACCTCTTCGCGGCTCGTCGGCCGGGCCACTTCGGCGACGAAATCAACCACCGAGACGTTCGGCGTGGGGACGCGCATGGCCATTCCGTTTAACTTTCCTTTCAGCTCCGGCAAAACCAGGGCCACCGCTTTGGCCGCTCCGGTGGTGGTGGGGATGATGGAAAGGGCGGCGGCCCTGGCCCGGCGGAGGTCCTTGTGGGGCAGGTCCAGGATCTGCTGGTCGTTTGTGTAAGAGTGTACGGTAGTCATCATCCCCCGCACGATGCCGAACCTTTGGTGCAGGACCTTGGCGATCGGCGCCAGGCAGTTGGTGGTGCAGGAGGCGCAGGAGACGATCCGGTGCGCGGCCGGGTCGTATTTTTCCTCGTTTACCCCCATGACGATGGTGATGTCCTCATTTTTGGCCGGGGCGGTAATCAATACTTTTTTGGCTCCCCCCGAAAGGTGGGCGGCGGCCGTTTGCCCGTCGGTAAAACGCCCTGTCGATTCGATGACGACTTCCACCCCCAATTCCCCCCAGGGCAGGCGGCCGGGATCTTTTTCGGCCAGCACCTTGATTTCCCGGTCATTAACGACAAAACCGGAGGCGGTGGCGGTTACCGCGTTCTGGAAGGTTCCGTGCACGGAGTCGTACATTAAAAGATGAGCCAGGGTTTGTGCGTCGGTCAGGTCGTTAACGGCGACGATCTCCACCTCCGGATGGTTTAAGGCGGTGCGAAAAACCGTGCGCCCGATGCGACCGAAGCCGTTAATCCCCACTTTTACCGTCATGCTCAACATCACTCCCGGTATTTGTTATTTCTTGTTCTTTATCATCTTCATCACCATCGCCGGCTTCATCATCTTCACAACCCTGGGGTTGAAGGGGCCACTTAAGCTCCAGTTCAAATTCAACCCGGCCGTCTTTTTCTTCCAGTTCCATTTTTAAGTCGACGGTTTTGGGCAGGAACACCTGCGTGTCGCCAATGGACACGTAACCCTTTCTGATTTCGCTGAGCAGCCTTTCCAGCGCTGTCACCAGCTGCCCTTTAGGACATGCCTTGACTTTGATTTTTTCTTTTATTTTTCCCCACCCCGCTTAAATAAATATACTTTAAAATTACTTTAAAAAAAGAAACGATCCAAGGAAAATTAGTAAAATTATCCTGGATCATTATGATAACATATATGTGACTGCTTGCACAAGTAATTCTGTTGTTGTTGTTTCCCGTTATTCCACGTGCTGCTTGACTTGCTCGGGAACGTCGTAGTTGCTCACCCTGGTGACCGCCGCCTTGACGCCGTGGAGGAAAGCCTTTTGCCACTGCGCCTGGGCGGCCAAAAGCAGCGATTCGTAGCGCCCCAGGATAACCCTGGACTGGCCGGCCTCGCCGGCGGGGGCAAGACTGGCTCCTTCGACAGCCTGCATTTTTTTGTATAACTCCACCGCCCTGGCGTGTTCTAAGGTAATCGACAGGTCGTACTGGGCGGGGCGGTGGATTGCTCCGTTTAAGTAAGCGATGCTGCGGTCGCCAACGCCCCCGAAGGCGTACCAGGTGTAGAGGGCGCTGCCTACAGATTTAAGAATCACTCGCTCCCGGGACATTTCGGATAAATCCAGTCTGCTCACTTTGTAGGCATTGTATTCAAAGCCTTTTTCGTAAACCCGCACGATGGCGTAGCTGCAGGGAAACTGAACGGTAGCGGGAAGCTCTACGTAAGGGAGGTTTCTGGTGAACAGCGGGTTGGTGGTCACCAGGTGGCGGTGCATGTGCCCGCTGAAAACGCCCTGCACCCCCGGAAAAGGGTGGATTACGCTTTGCAGCGCCCAAAAATTTTTTACCCCGAACCATAAATCCGGCCCGTTGCAGGGATGGTGGATAAACAGAAAAGTGGGCCGGTCGCCGCTTTTCCGCAACGTTTCTTCGAGCCACTTGAGCTGTGCGTCATCAAGAAATCCCCAATCATTGTCCTTCTGGCCGGAATCCAGCAAAACGAACTGGTGATCCCCGTACGTCACCCTGGCGTAACTGCTGTCCCGGCGAGCCACGTATTCCAGGAAGCCTTTCTCGCCTAGGCCCGCGCCCGACCTGGATTCGTACTTATCGTGGTTGCCGATGCAGACAAGATAAGGAGTGTTTCCGAAAGCGGGCAGGATGCGGTCGCGCAGCAGAAGAAACTGCGGCAGGCTGGCGGAGTCGGTGAGATCACCCGTCATGACGGCCAGATCGATGCCCCGCCGCTTACTGTCCAGGATGCACTGGATAAGCAGGTCGCTGGAATACCCGGCAAGCTTTCCGAAGTAGATTTCGTTGAAATCTTCGACGCTGTCCCCGACGGCCACGTGGGTGTCGCTGAAGAGGGCGCAGCTGAACAGGTATCTTCCGGGCGGCCTGGGCAGGGTCTGAAAAGAGTTCAGGGGGCCTTTCGCGCCGTTGCTCTCCACCTGGTACCAGTAGCGGGTGGAAGGCTGCAGATTTTTTATTTCCGCCCGGTGGAACTGTTTGTTTTGTTCTAACGTGAGCCTGGTGAGATTTGTTTTTTGTTGTCCAAAATAAATGGAAGTATCGGTATTTTCTTCCGGAGTGACCCAGGTAATCAGGACGTGGTCGCTGCCCACGGTGCACAGCTCTTCATTTTTAATGAGGGTCGGGCGATGAGGAGGACTCATAGCAGGTATTTTTACGGTTCCCTCCCGGCTGCTTATTTTTATTATTTTATTGCGGAGCGGACCCAAAAGTGCTTTTGATCAAAAGCGGTCCGCGGCAGGAGAAAGCGCCGGGCGGGGCGAATAAATAAAAGAGGCAAGCAGGATGAAAGATAAAGATTATTAAGCGCAAAGTTTTTGCGGGGGTGACCGATTATGCCTAAAAAAGTGCTGCTCGTCATCGACATGCTCAAAGACTTTATTGATCCAGACGGGGCGCTCACCTGCGGGGAAGCGGCCCGGCAGATTGTTCCCTACGTTGGGGAGAAAGTAAAAGAGTTTAGTGCTGCAAATTTACCGATCGTTTTTATTATGGACGCCCACGATCCTGAAGATCTGGAGTTTAAGCGTTTTCCTAAACACTGTGTTTTTGGCACGCCCGGCGCCGAGCTGATTGACGAATTGCGCGTCCTTGTGGAGGAGTACCCCTTTGTCATTAAGGTGCCGAAAACTCGCTACAGCGGATTTTTCCGGACCAATTTGAGTAATATATTAAGTGATCTGGAGCCGGAAGAAGTGCACGTGGTGGGAGTGTGTACCAATATTTGCGTGTTGTATACGGTAGAGGAACTGGCCAATCGCGACTACCGGGTGATTGTGCACCAGAAGGGGGTGGCCAGTTTTGACCAGGAGGCCCACCGCTGGGCCCTTTCGCAAATGCAGTCTGTTCTGGGAGCGGAAGTGTTATAACCGGTTGTTATCTGGATTATCACGTTCATCCGGGTTATTCCATTGACGCCGAGGACGTGAGCATATTTGAATACTGTCGGGAGGCCCTGGCCAGGGGCCTTGTAGAAATTTGCTTTACGCCGCACCTGGAAGTGGACCCCCGGCGCAGGCATATTGATTGGTTCGTCCGGGTGGACGGAAAAATAGAGCCCATGGAAAGTGAACGCTGGCTGGAGCGCTATTTTCAAGATCTGGAGGAGGCGCGAAAGGAGTTTTCTTCAGCGGGATTGCGCGTCAAGGCCGGGCTGGAGGTGGGCTTTGAACGGGGGGCGGAAGCCGCCGTCGAGAAAGTGGCGGCGCGCTACCCCTTTGATTTTGTGCTCGGCTCCATTCACTGCCTGGAGCACCAGGCGATTTCCTCCCGCCGGGAATGCCGGGAGTACTTTGCCCACAAGAACCTGGACGCCGTGGCAAAAGATTATTTCGGGGCCTTAAAAGAAGCGGTCGACTCGGGGCTTTTTGACTGCATCGGCCACCTGGATCTGTACAAACGATACGGCGGCGAGTTTTTCGGCCGGGAAATCAACGATCTCCACCGCGGGCGCGTGGAGGATATTTTTCGCGCCATGGCCCGAAAGGGAACTGGTCTGGAGGTGAACACCTCCAGCCGCCGCCGCGGCCTCACCGAATTTCATCCCAGCACCGACCTCCTTGCCCTGGCGAAAAAAGCCGGGGTGCGCATTTTTACCGTGGGATCCGACGCACACCGGAAAAAAGATCTCGGGTATTGTACGCGCGAGGCTGTGCAGCTCTTGAAGGAGATGGGTTTGCGGGTCTGCGCCTTTGTCTTGCGGAAACCGGTCTTTTTATAATTTTAACATTTTTCGCCATAAGAAGATAAATTTTGCCGATTGCCAGACGCAAATACAAATATGACGGCTTTTTTTCACCTGGACAAACCTCCTGCCTTTACCATAAAATATAGTGGGGTAGGTGGGCAAAGAGATGAAAGGCCGGAAGACCTTGAAGAGATATAGAGAGGGCAACATCACCGCAGCCTTTGGCGCCGATCTCATGCTCTGCGGGGCGACGAGCATTCCCAACCTGTTGCTGCGTTACTATACGAAGATAGATATTACCGACGAAGAGATGATGGTGCTCGTTCAGTTGTTGCGCCTGCGCATGGAGGAGAAAATTCTCTTCCCGCCGCCGGAGCTCCTGGCGGAGTGCCTGGCGGGGGGGCTGGAGCGGGTGGAGCGAAACCTGGCCAGTCTTTTGGAAAAAGAGGTCATTGCCGTCACTCAATATTACGATGAAGCACAGGGCGCCATTTTAAGCGGCTACGACTTTGAGCCCCTCTTTGCGAAATTGTCGGAGGCATGGGCATGCGCGAAAGTCAAGGAGATCGAAAAGACCCGCAAGGCCCTGGCGGAGCAGGAGGAAAAAGAGGAAAAAGGCGTTGGCGGGACGGATTTCGCCCGGCTGGTGAGGAGTTTTGAAGAAGAGTTCGGCCGTCCGCTTTCGCCCATGGAAGTGGAGCAAATCCGGCTTTGGGGGCGGGAGCTCGATTGTTCCCTTATCTTGGACGCCCTGCGCAGGGCCGTTTTAATCGGCAAGCATAATTTTAAGTACATTGACGGCATTCTTTTGAAGTGGAAGAAGAATAATCTTCATACGTTGGACGCGGTCGCCGAGTATGACCGCAATTTCCAGAGCCGGCGCCAAAAAAAGCCGGGCGGCGGCCCGGACGGCGCCAAACCAGGCAGTCGCCGGAAAAAAGAAATAGTGAAGGCGCTTTATTTGAGCTAGGCCAATTATTTATTTTATAATATTTAGAAAATATTTTACAGAAAGGATCAAGGGCACAAGGGCACTTCACTTTGTGCTTTTCTTGCCTTTTGTGCCTGGGGTCTGCGTTTTTAAGAAGAAGGGAGCCCGAAAACGTTGGAAATCTGCAAGCTTTGCCACGATCGCGGCGTCCTCGTGCAGGGAAACCTGGCCGTTCCCTGCAGCTGCTCGGCGCAAAGAGCACTCTTTAAGCTGTTTAAGGAATCCTGCCTGCCGAGCGCCTTGCGTTCCTGCACCTTTGATAAATTCAGCTTTAAATATTACTCCCGCCAGGTTACCGATCCCGCCAAGGGAATTAGTTATCACGAATCGGCGCGCCTTACTTTTAGCGCGGCTCTCGCTTTTGTGAGCGATTTTTCCAGGAAGGCCGGGGTTGACGGCCTGCTTTTTACCGGCCCGGTGGGGAGCGGCAAAACCTTTTTGGCCTGCTGTATTGCCAACGCCCTCTTAGAGAAAGGCGTTTCCGTACTGTTTATCGTTGTGCCCGATTTGCTCGACCGGATCCGTTCCACTTACGACCCCCACCGCGGGCCGGGTGATTTGACGGAGCAGGAAATTTTAGACGCCGCCCGGAAAGTTCCTCTTCTGATCCTGGACGACCTCGGGGCGCATAACTACACTGACTGGGTCCGCAACAAGCTCTATTCCATCCTTAACTACCGGCTGAATCACTCGCTGCCCGTAATCATCACCACCAATATAAACCTGGAAGATCTGGAGGAGTATTTAGGGGAGAGAACCACCTCCCGCATTTATCAAATGTGCCGTCCTTACCGGCTCCTGGTGGACATGGACATCCGCGTTCTGCAGCGCCAGGGGAAAGGCAAGTAAGCAGCGAAAGGCATAAATCAAAGAGGCCTTTAGACCTCCCGCCGCCTATGGCGCCGCTAAGGAAATGAGGGGTTAGGAGTCTAATTCTGGATTCCTAATTCCTTTTTTTGTTTTTTGTCTTCTTTGAAATTAAAGACGGGGAAGAACCTAAAAATTAACCTTATAATGTTAATTATGGCATAAATTAGATGAATATAACGGCCGTTTTTTTGTCAAAACTATTATTTGAGCCAAGAAAGGAGAGCAAGAATGGCCAAATACTGGAAAATCACCGCCACGTTTGTTGTTGCCTTGCTGATTGTGCAGGGTTTCTTCGTTTCTTGCGCCCAGGCGCAGGAGCAGGACTTGCGTGGCTTCCGGAACCTGGTTTGTTATACGATCAAAGAAGGGGATACGTTGTGCAAAATCAGCGAGCAGTTTAACGTATCCCTGACGCAGTTGATAAAAATTAATAAGTTGTCGAGCACGTTAATCAGGCCGGGAGAAGTCCTGATCATCCCCGGCCGGGCAGCAGGGCTGGTGCCGGAAGCGCTTTCCCGGGGCAATATCTCCCGCGACGACTTAATGCTTTTAGCCAGGATAATTTACGCGGAAGCCCGCGGGGAAAGTTTTACCGGGCAGGTGGCCGTGGGGGCGGTGATCCTTAACCGGGTGGCCAGCCCTTACTTTCCGAACACGATCCGGGAAGTAATTATGCAGAACAGCCCTTACGTCCACCAGTTTACCCCGGTGGCGGACGGCTCCATTAACCTTGAACCGGACGAGGTGGCCATTAACGCAGCGCTGCAGGCCTTGCTGGGGAAGGACCCCACCAACGGGGCGCTCTTTTTTTACAACCCGCGCACGGCCACCGACAAATGGATCCGGCAGCTCCCCGTCATTGCCCAGATTGGCAACCACGTTTTTGCCGTTAAAGCTTAAGTCGAGCAATCTCTTATATAAACTTTTTAGACCGGCCTGACCAGGTCCAGATCCCTTATGTATACGTGGATGGCTTTCACCGTCAGGCCGGTCATGTCTTCCACCCGTCTTTTTACGGCCACCTGAATTTTGCGGCTTATTTTCGGCAGGTGGCAGCCGTAGTAGACGACGGGGTATAGTTCTATGATCACGCCTTCCACCTGTTGAATGATGTTTATCCTGCCCGCGCTTTTTACGCCCGGCACTTCCTCGGCCGCCCGGGCGACGATGCTGGCCAGGGCGCTATGGGTGATGGTTAATTTTCCGTAGCTGGTAAAGGTGGGCTTGACGATTGACTGCTCCAGCCAGCCGCGCTTTTCGGGCGCACCCTTGCGCTTTAAAAAAATTTTTAAGGGATCAATAAGCGTATCCGGAAAGCTCTTTTTCACTTCCAGGGTAGGCGCCGGGATCACGTGTTTGCTGTGCTGCGTTCTTTCTATGCGCGCCTTGCGGATTTCTTTGGGCGATGCTATTTCTTCAATGCTGATGATTTTGGTCAAGGGCCCAAGCTCCAGGCGCCGGGCAATTTTCTCCGCCATGCGCGCGGATGTGGCCAGGATGAGCACTTTCTTGGGATGCACATTTTTGATTATTTCCTTAGCCTGCCGTGCATGTTCCTCGTTTAAGAAAAGGGCTGCCCGGATGGCTCCAATCCGCGTTGGCTGCCTTTTCGCCGAAAAGCCGCCCAGGATGCGGGTATCCTGAATAACTAAGCCGTCGTCGATAATGAGTTCTGCATCCAGTTCGTGGGCTACAGATCCGGCCCGGTGGCTTTTCCCCGTACCGCTGGGACCGACCAGCGCGTAAACTTCCACTTTTATCACTCCAATTTTCTGCTCTATTAAGATTCGCAAAAAGGAACGGTTTTTCCTTTAGTTTTATATCTGTATAATATTGCCATATATAATATTACCATTATATTTAAATTTGTGCCCCTCTTTTTAAGTTCTTCTTGCCGGGTAGCCTGCACCGTGATAAACTAGGGGACAAATATTCTGCTTTTTTAATATTAAGAAAGGAGCGGTCCTTTGTCTTGCCAGTTTGCCGATTTGATCGCCGGGCAGTTTAATCTGCCGCCGGAGGAAAGGCGCCTTTTGCTGAAAACCATCCGGCACCTTACCCGCGGGGAGCGCAGGATTTTTTTTCAAAGGCTCAAGCCCCGGGAAAAGGAGTTCAAGAATTATTTAAGGATCAAGCTGGCGGCAGACGAAGAATGGAGATGGGTGGAGATTACGGGCGACAGTATTTTGGAAAAGGGAGGAGAGCCCGATCTCGCCGACAGCCTGGTGATGGACGTGGTGGGCAGGCTTAAAGTCTACCGTTATTTAAGGGAAAAAGCAGAAAGAGAAGGCATTCGTTTAAAGCCGCTGGCTAATTTCGGCGGGCTTACCATGGTCCTGTTAACGGTCATGCTCCTGACCGCCCTCGTCTTATTTTTGAGGAACCGCTAGACGCGCGACCAGCTCTTCGTCCGGGTTGACGGTGATGGTGCGCTGTTCTTTGTAGATAACGAAGCCGGGCCTGGCGCCGCGCGGTTTTTGGACGTTTTTGCGCAGGGTGTAATCCACGGGCACGTTTTGAGAGTGCCTGGCCCGGCTGTAATAGGCTGCCAGGGCGGCCGCCTCCTGCAAGGCGGTGGGGGTCGGCGTACGGTTGTCTGCGCGGATGATCACGTGCGCGCCGGGAATGTTCTTGGCGTGCAGCCACAGGTCGTTGCTTTTGGCCAGGCGCATGGTCAAGTAATCATTTTGCTTGTTGTTCCGCCCGACCAGGATGGTGAACCCGTCGGATGAGGTGAAGGTCAAAAGCTCGGGGGAGCGGGGGGCCGGGCCGGTTTTTTTCCGATTTTCTGGGGGTAAATAGCCCTGTTCGGCCAGTTCTTCCTTGATTTCTCCCAAATCGGCAAGGGAAGCGGCCTGCTGCAGGGCGGTTTCCACGCCGGCCAGGTAGACGAGTTCCTGCTGGATTTCGGCAATCAGCTCCCGGGCTTTCTGCAAGGCGTTTTTGGTCTTGTTGTATTTTTTAAAATATGCCCGGGCGTTTTCCACGGGCGACAGCCCAGGGTCCAGCGGTATTTGGACCGGTTTGTGCTGCGGGTCGTAAAAGTTCTCCAGGAGGGCATGGGCCAGCCCCTTTTCCAGCCGGTGCAGGTTGGCCATTAAAATCTCGCCGTAGAGCCTGGCTTCATCTGCCTCCTGGGCGGCGCTCAACTGCTCTTCTTGAATGCTAAATTTTTTGTGCAGCCGCTTTAATTCTTTGTGCACCAGCTTGAGCAGAGCCTGCCTTTGTTTTTCCAGCTCTTCGCCCGCCTCTTTCTGGGCGTAGAATTGTTCCGCCAGAACGTTCATCGAGCCTGTTATCCGGGTCACTCCGGTCAGGTGCGTCAGCTCAAAGGCAGCAAAGTCAATGTATTTTTTTTGGCGGGCAGCCAGGGTGGGCTGAAATTGCCCCTTTTCAGCGGGGATAATTAATTCTTGCAGCGCCCGCCACAATTTTTTTAACTCGTAATCCCCGCATTCATCCAGGATCATTTCTTCAGGCAGCCCGGCCCGGTAGACTAGTTCGCGGGCGAGCGTCTTGCTAAAACCGTCCAGGCAGGCCTGGAGGGCGTCTTTTAACGGCAGCTCCAGCGGCTGGGTTAAAATGGCCCGCTCAAATTCTTCTTCGCGGAGAAGCAGGGGGTTGAACTTCCCCTGGGCAGGCGGGGGGAGGTAAGGCCTTCCCGGCAGCACCTCGCGGTAGCGGCTGACCGCGTGCGAGTAACGCTTGATGGCGTCAACGATCAGGCCGGTCCGGCCGTCCACTAGGATAATGTTGCTGTGTTTGCCCATCAGTTCGCACACCAGGCGTTTTGGCGCGAGAGCGCCCGTTTCGTCTCTGGCTTCGATGTCCAGGATAAGGATTCTTTCCAGGCCGGGCTGATCAATTTTTTTCAAGCGGCCTCCTTCCAGGTGCTTGCGCAGGGCCATACAAAACAACGGCGGGGAAGCCGGATTTTCCACCGGCGCCGACATCAAATGGACGCGCGCGTTGGTCGGGTGCGCGGAAAGAAACAGGCGGTGGCGCTCTCTTGCCCGCCGCAGGTTAAAGACCAGCGCCTCAGCGGTGGGCTGGTAGATCCGGTCGATGGCGGAGCCGGTTATTTTTTCTTCTAATTCCCGGCGAATGGCGGCCAGGACAAAACCGTCAAAAGGCATGGGTTTATTCTCCTTGCGGGTTGTTAAACAAAATTATTATATCATAAAAGCGAAAACCGGGAACTTTTTCTATGTATGAACGTCTATTAAAGTAAAGGCAACGATTGTGACTTTTTAAGTGTTGCAGTGAGAGTGAAAGCTTAAGTGGGGGTATATGCTGGTGGAGAAGTTATGGAGCAGGCAAAAAGTACCTTTTTTGTCTTTACTTTTTTTATTTTTGTTATTTGCGTTCTTCAGCGGGGCCATAATTTCCGCAGCCGGGCAAGAGAACCCGGCCCAGCCAGCCGGCCTGCTTTTTACCGACGTGCCCAAAGAGCACTGGGGCTATTATGTAATTAATCAACTGGTGGAAAGAAAATTGCTGGCTGGATACCCGGACGGAACTTTTCGTCCCGAGGGCGTCCTTTCCAGGGCAGAGTTCGCGGCCATCCTGGCCAGGGTCGGGAATTTGGCTGTCGAACCCTTGGACAAGCCTACTCATCAAGACGTTGCCCTTTCTGAGTGGTACGCCCCGGCAGTCGGCGCAACGTACCGGTATATTGGAGATTTTTCCGGTTCCGAGGGCAGCCGCCTGTTTGCGCCCGCTGAGCCGATTTTAAGGGAGCAGGCTATCGCCGCTTTCCTCAAGGTGAGACAGGATGATCAAAAGACTCCCATTAACCCCAATATTTTATCTTTAAAATTTAAGGATCACAGTAAAATCAAGCCGGAGTTTAAAAATATGCTGGCCTGGGCAGTAGAACAGGGCTTTGTGGCTGGATACGCGGACGGCACCTTTCGCCCGCGGGGAACGCTGACCAGAGCAGAGGCCGCGGCCTTGCTGGACAGGATGTTCCCGAAAATTGAGGTATCTATAGAGGCCTTCTTGAAGTCCGGGAAACTGGCCCCGCTGGCCGGCACTGACCCGCAATACGAAAAGCTGGTCGAAAAATTGCAGCGGGACTACCCGGCAATTGCCATCAACCAGACCCCTGTCAAGGTGCGCTATTCTGCCGCCGACCTCTGGCCAGGCCCGGGAAGCAGGGAAAAATTGCTCTATGTTTTCGTTGCCGTTGATCCTTTCAAATACTTTACTTTCAGCGATGTGGACTTTAAGAACAAGCCGGATGCCGTTTTGGAGTTTAATGAAAATATAATGCGCGAGGTTAAAAGCATATTTCCCGCAAAGCAGGTTATTGTGCTGGTCGGTTACGTGAACACCGTCTATTATGATCCCACGGGCGTTTACGAGGAGCGTTTCATTAGCTATAACGAGCAGGAGCGCGCCTGGAGAATTGTCCGTTATTACACGGGAATGAGGGGCCGGGGCGAAGAAATTCTGGAAAAATGGATTGAAAAATAGTATTTTTTAAAAGGTGATTTTCGAAAAGAAGTTTCGCCTTGACTTTGTGGGTTTTTTGTAGGATAATAAAGATGCTTGGAAAAGCGGGGCGTAGCTCAGTTTGGCTAGAGCGCACGGTTCGGGACCGTGAGGCCGCAGGTTCAAATCC
>DYES01000074.1 GCA_020725585.1 Desulfovirgula sp. | reverse complement strand
ATCGAACTGATCTCTTCCGGTCGCAAATTCATCTCTTCATTTCACCCCTATTCCTAGTTAGCTTATTTGCCGTAAATGCTCTCTCAAATTGGCTAATTTAGCCCGCACGCTCCCGTCGATGACCCGGTCCCCGATGCGCACCACCACTCCTCCGATCAGGGAAGAATCTACAGAGTATTCGGCGCGAATCTTTTTTCCGCTTATCTTTTCCAGCACATCGTTCAGCTGCTTCTTTTCCTCGCCGGTGAGCTCTACGGCGCTCACGATCTGCGCCTGCGCCAGGTTCCGGGCGCGGTTGGCCATCTCCGTAAAATACGCGACGATGTCTTTCAAAAAAGCCTCGCGTTTGTGATCGACCAATAAATAAAGAAAATTGGCGGTGATTTCGGAAACCCTTTCGGCAAAAATACTTTTGAGAATAGACTTTTTTTCTTCCGGCGCAATCTGGGGGTGATATAAAACTTTTTGCAGTTCGCGAGAACCGGAAACCACCTGGTTTACTGCGCGCAGCTCCTCTTCCAGCTGGTCTATCTTTCCCTGTTCTCTGGCAATTTCAAAAAGGGCCTCCGCGTAGCGAGAACCCACGGCCCCTTTTAGCATGGCAGATCCCCTGCCTCTTTAATGAAGTCATAAACCAGCTGACGCTGTATTTCCGGCGTAATGGTCTGGCTGATGATTTTCCCCGCCACCAGCACAGACAGGGAAGCTACCTGCTCCCGCAATTCGCGAACCGCCTTCTCCCTCTCCCTCTGTATATCCGCAAGCGCGCTTTCCTTAACCCGGTTGGCCTCTTCTTTGGCCGCGGCGATTATTTCCTGCGCCTGCAATTCGGCAGCTTTGGTAGCCTGCGCGAAAATCTCCTGGGCCTCTGTCCTGGCTCTCTGCAGGTCTGCCAGGTACTGCTGCCTTAACTGCTCCGCCTTCGCCCGCTCTTCCTCGGCGGCGGCAACGTTGCTGGCGATATAGTCCTGCCGCTGCTTGATCAGTCTGGCGATCGGCTTGTAGGCTACCACGCGAAGAAAGATTAACAAGACCACAAAGTGAAAGATCTGCGCCAGCAGGGTGGCATTAAATTCCAGCAAAATCTGTTCCCTCCTTCCACTTCCTGGACACGCAACGAAAGATAAAACTCTTCCTAACAAAGGGAAGGCAATAGCAGGGATAGTCATCCCGCTATGCCGTTCCCTGTTAGTGCGCGCCTCTTAACCGATTTTCCCAAACAGCATGAAAGCGATAACCACACCAATAATCGGAAGAGCCTCGATCAGACCAATACCGATGAACATGGTCGTAAAAATAGTGCCCCGGGCTTCCGGCTGACGGGCCACCGCCTGGACGGCGGAAAAAGTGGCCAGACCGTCACCAATGCCGGCTCCCAAAGCGCCTAGCCCCACCGCTAAAGCAGTACCAATAGCAGCACCGGCTCCTACTTCCATCTCTCTCCCTCCTTTCCGAAAAACCTTTCCTTAAAAACGAAATTCATGACCTAAATGAATGTCACATGTAAAATTCAATTAATGTTCTTCGGCTACTTTTTGCCCCACGTAAACGATGCTTAACATGGTAAAAATAAACGCCTGAATGCAGCCAACAAAAATGCTGTACCCCAGCCAGACCACCGGAATGATAAACCCGCCGGCAAAATCAACCACCGTCGGCAGCAGGCCCAAAATCACCAAAATCAAAACTTCACCCGCGTAAATGTTTCCGTAAAGACGGAAGGACAGGGTCACCGGCTTCGACAAATCCTCCACGATGTTGATGGGGAGGAAAAACGGGAAAGGCTCAAAATAATGCTTGAAGTGCTTTGCGCCCTTGTAGCGGATGCCGTAATACTGGAAAAGGAAAAAGGTGCACAGGGCGAGTCCGACCGTCGTATTCAGGTCGGCGGTCGGGGAAGTGAGCGTGGGTACAAGACCAAGCAAATTGGAAAACAGGATAAAGATAAAGTAGGTCAGCGCAATCCCCAAAAAAGACATTGCCTTTACCGGGTCGTGAATCTGGTCGTGCACCAGGCTCTTCACAAAGTCATAGATCATTTCAATGACGACCTGCAGCTTATTGGGCCTCTTCATGTCCATATTCCGCGTCGCCAGGAGGGCAAAAATGGCCACCAGCACCATTGTGATCCACGTCACGATGATCGTGCGCGGATTTAGATCAATGGGGAAATTGCCGATGGTGCCCAGGTGCCAGTGTTCATGCGGAAAGCCCCAAAAATTTAACCTTTCCTCTATTTCGTGCAGCTCCACCTTTGCTTAACTCACCCCTTTCTTTGCTTATTTATTAGATTTATACTTTAAGGCCGCGCCTGCCTTGGCTTCTTTGAGCAGCGCGCCAGCCGCCAACGCCGCAAACAGCCCCCAAACAGCAAAAATCCCTGCCGCTGCGGCGAACGCCGCCGACAAGGAAATCCGCGAAGCCAAAAAAAGCATGGCAATAATGGTAAATAAGCGCAAGATCAGCCCTGCCAGCAGGCTCTTCTGGAGCTTTTCCCGGAAGAACCTGTCCTGGGGATCCACCAGCTTTAATCTTCTGACCATGAAATAGGAGTTCCACATGCCGGTGCCGATGCCAATTGACAAACCCCAGGCGACCGGCGCAGCGTAATCAAGAACCAAAAGGACAATGCAGGGCGCCAGCAAAAGCGCACAGAGCTTCAGGGTCCTGCCGATCAGCTGATCAAAAGGCAGATCCCGCATTCCCTATGACCCCTCTCCCATTTATTTTAGGCCTGTTTAGACCATCACCTGGCAAGTATAATCTGCTTTTTTTCTTCTCTATAATAATCTCGTTTTATGCTTACTCTTTAGGCTTTTTGCCTACCTGCCAGATATCTAGACACTTATCCGCTTAATTTGTCCACAGGCTTTCTTTTGTTTTCTCTCATCCTGGTTTTAATTCTCTTTTCCCGGGAAGCCTGTTATCAGCAGCAATTCCTGTGGGCTTTAAAAATCTTGGGGCTTAATTGTTCTTGCCCGGGCCAAAGAAAACCTGGACCAGCCTGACCACGCCCGCCACTCCTGCCGCCAGCCCCAAAAACAACCCGGCAATTAACAGCCAGGGCTGCGTACCAAGCCTTTCATCCAGGTACCTGCCGCCAAAAGCGCCCATTAAAACAGGCACGGCAATCTGAAAGCTAATGGTGGAAGCCAGGGCAAAGGCCCGCCCAACGGCAAGCACTTTTTTGATTTGCTCTCCTTCTTTTGCCCCGTCTTGCGGATCTTTCTTCTTGAACATTGTTCTTTTCTTAACAATATGTTTTTTAATTTTCTACAACCGCAGCCATAAATCCTGCCGGAAGCTCGAAATTTTTTTAGCGAAATTTTTTGAGCCCGGGTTCGTATTCCTCCGGAGGCTCACGGAGAATCCCGTAGTGATGCAGGATGGCCCGGCAGATGCGCTGTGACGCCCGGCCGTCGCCGTACGGGTTGACCGCTTCGGCCATTTGCCGGTAATGTTCCCTGTCCTCCAACAGACGGCGGATTTCCGCGGCCACCACCTCCTGGTCCGTGCCGATGACGCGCACCGTCCCGGCCTCCACGGCCTCGGGCCGCTCGGTGGTGTCGCGCAAAACCAGCACGGGCTTGCCCAGCGCAGGGGCCTCCTCCTGCAGGCCGCCGGAATCGGTGAGTACGACGTAACTGCGCTGCATCAGGTTGACAAAAGGCTCGTAGTCCAGGGGAGGAATCAAGTGCACGCGCTCCAAATCCCCCAACTCCTCGTGCGCAGCCTGCGCCACGGCGGGGTTTTTATGCACGGGGAAAACTATCTCTACCTCCGGGTAAGCGCGGTGCACCGCGCGCAGGGCTTTGTAAACGGAGCGCAAGGGCCCGCCTAAGTTTTCCCGGCGGTGCGTGGTGACCAGCAGCACTTTTTTCCCCGCATAGTCTATGCTGTCCAGCCGGGGATTATGAAAACAATAATTATCCCTGACCGTCGCCAAAAGGGCGTCGATAACGGTGTTGCCGGTAACAAAAATTTTTTCAAGCGCAACCCCTTCGGCCAGCAAGTTTTTTTTGGCCGTGGCGGTGGGCGCAAAGTGCAGGTCCGCGAGCACGGCGGTGAGGTGGCGGTTGATTTCTTCCGGAAAAGGAGAGTATTTATTCCTGGTGCGCAGGCCCGCTTCGACGTGGCCGACGGGGATCTGAAAATAAAAAGCCGCCAGGGCGGCCGCAAAGGTGGTGGTGGTGTCGCCGTGAACAAGCACCAGGTCAGGCCGCTCCCGTCCGATCACCTCTTCCAGGCCGGCCAGGGCGCGCTGGGTAATCTCAAACAGGCTCTGCTTGGGGCGCATAATGTTTAAATCGTAGCGAGGGCAAATGGCAAACAGCCTTAACACCTGATCCAGCATTTCCCGGTGCTGGGCGGTAACGGCCACCACGCAGTTTACGTGCTCGGGGTGGCGGCTGAGCTCTTTGACGAGAGGGGCCATCTTGATGGCTTCCGGACGGGTGCCAAAGACAGTTAAAATCTTGAGCATGAATAATTCCCCTCGGCATTACTTCAGCGCCTTTTCCACCAGGGCGCGCACCTTTAAGGGCAGCCCGAAAAGGTTAATAAAACCGGTGGCGTCGGCCTGGTTGTAAATCTCGTCGCGGCCGAAGGTGGCCAGCTCGGGATGGTAGAGAGAATAGGGAGAGGTTACTCCCGCGGGCGTGCAGTTCCCTTTATAGAGCTTCAAGCGCACCGTGCCTGTCACGGTCCGCTGGGTCACCTCGACGAAGGCGTCCAGGGCCTCCCGCAAAGGCGTAAACCATAAGCCGTCGTAAACCAGCTCGGCGTAGCGGGCGGCGACAATTTCCTTAAAATGCATGGTGATCCGGTCCAGGCAAAGGCTTTCCAGCTCCCGGTGGGCCAGGCAAAGGATGGTTCCTCCCGGAGTCTCGTAAACTCCGCGCGACTTCATCCCCACCAGGCGGTTTTCCACCATATCCGCCACGCCCACTCCGTTGGCGCCGCCAAGGGCATTTAACCTTTCCACCAGAGTCACGGGATCTAATTCCTCCCCGTCGACCTTTTTCGGGACGCCCTGCTCAAAATAAATTTCCACGTAAGTGGGCTCGTCCGGCGCTTTCTCCGGAGGGACGGTGAGCAAGAGCACGTCCCTGGGCGGTTCCTTGGCAGGGTCCTCCAGGGGGCCGCCTTCGTGGCTTAAGTGCCAGAGATTGCGGTCCATGCTGTACGGCCGGTCCTTGGTGACCGGTACGGGAATGCCCCGGGCGCTGGCGTAATCAATTGCTTCCTCCCGGGAACGGATCGTCCACTCGCGCCAGGGGGCAATAATCTTCAAATCAGGATTGAGCGCTTTTACCGAAAGCTCAAAACGCACCTGGTCGTTGCCCTTGCCCGTTGCCCCGTGGGCTACCGCTTCGGCGCCTTCCTTTTCCGCCACGGCCACCAGGTGCCTGGCAATGAGCGGGCGGGCCATGGAAGTGCCCAACAAATATTTGCCTTCGTAAACGGCTCCGGCGCGCAACACCCGAAAGGCGAACTCTTCAATAAATTCCCTTTTGGCGTCCACGATGCAGATCTTGCTGGCCCCGCTTTTGATGGCTTTTTCCTCTAGAGGAGCCAGCTCTTCCCCCTGGCCGAGGTCGGCCACCATGGCGATTACTTCGCAGCCGTAGTTTTCCTTCAGCCAGGGAATAATAATGGAAGTATCCAGGCCGCCAGAATAGGCCAACACAACCTTTTTCATCAAACTCCCCCGTTTCCTTTTGCAATTTTTTAAAGCTTTAAGGCAGTCAGCCGGCAAACCATCCCCATATGATCTTACCTTACCTCCGCAAAAATCTAAAGCTGCTGCTCCAGCCAGGGACATCGTCATTTCCCCAAATGATCCTGCCGGGAGTCGCCAGCCATAAATTTCTTACCCCCTCAAACACGTTTTCCTCTTTACGCCCTTTTTGGCTGGTGGTATTATATCATCAGCTCTGATGCGGGAGCAATATTTTGTTGATGTTGAAGGTTTAAGGAGGCAACCGGCTTGAAAACAGATTCTCTCAAATGGATTGATGATCGCTGTCTGACTGTGCCGGAAAAAGGTCCGCAGGATAAAAGCCTGGCCGATTATGCAAAAATCGTGGGTGAACAAAAGATAGAAGAGCTCTTAAAGCTGGGAGAGGAACTGAAAGGGGTGAAAGTCCAGCAGGTGAACTCCGCCCGCTTAGGCGGGGGAGTGGCGGAAATGCTTCATTCCGTAATCCCGCTGGAAAACACCCTCGGCCCAGACGTGAGCTGGGAAGTGATTACCGGCCTGCCGGAATTTTTTGCCTATACAAAGACAATTCACAACTTTTTACAGGGAAAAATCGGCGTGCCCGACCTGGTAGGAACAAAAATTTACTGGGATACAAACAAAGAAAATTTTCAGCTGATCAATCAAAACGCCGACATTGTCCTCATCCACGACCCGCAGCCGGCGGGGTTGATTAAATTTTTAGATCCCGAAACCCGGAAAAGACAAAAGTGGCTCTGGCGGTGCCACATCCAGCTTTCCCCAAAGGATCTGATTGTCACCGAGTTTTTGCGCTCGCTGATCGAATCTTACGACGCGGCGATTTTCTCTTCACCAAAATTTCTGCCTTCGTGGAAAATTCCCATGACGCTTATTCTGCCTTACATCGACCCGCTGTCGGAGAAGAACAAAGAGTTGAGCGAGCAGGAGATCCGGGCGGTCCTGGATAAATACGGCATCGCCAATATTGATAAAAAGCCCCTGATCGCGCTGGTTTCGCGCTTTGACCCCTTCAAAGGGCACAGCCTGGCCCTGGAAGCCTTTAAAAGGGTGCGCAAAAATATTCCCTGCCAGCTGCTTTTGATCGGTGGAACAGCCTCCGACGACCCGGAAAATCAGATCATTTTCGAGCAGCTGAGCGTAAAAGCGCGCAAACTGCAGGACGTGCACCTGCTCAACCTGCCTCCGGACAGCCACGCGGAAATCAACGCCTTCCAAAGGGCGGCGGCGATTATTTTGCAGCCCTCCATCAAAGAAGGCTTCGGCCTGACGGTAAGCGAAGGCATGTGGAAGGAAAAACCGGTGATCGGCGGCAACGCGGGGGGCATCCCCGCCCAGATCGTGGACGGCTACAACGGCTTCTTGATCACCCCCGGGCCGGAGGGCGCAGCCGAAATGGCGGACAGAATTACGTACCTGCTGCAGAACCCGGCGGTGGCCAGGGAAATGGGAAAAAGAGGAAAGGAAACCGTAAAAGAAAGGTTTTTAATCACCAGGGGCCTTTATGACGAGCTGCTGCTGTTTAAAAACATCCTTTTTCCCGCTTGCTAAGGTTTTTTTGGCCGGCAGCCCGCACCAACGGCGCGCCGGCCGCGCCGGTTAAAACCCGCTAAAACATATTTCTTTTTCGGAAAATCAGGACGACACATAAGGACAGGATAACGGACAATATAAATATCCCGGTAAACGCGCCCTTCGCGTGCTGAAAGGGAAGGTCCACGTTCATCCCGTAAAAGCTGGCCAGCATGGTGGGAATCATTAAAACGATGGTCACGGAAGTAAGGAATTTCATGATCATGTTTAAATTATTGGAGATTACCGAAGCGAAGGCATCCATGGTGCTGCTCAAGATTTGCGCGTAAATATCGCTCATTTCAATCGCCTGCTTGTTTTCGGTGATTACATCTTCGAGCAGCTCTTCATCTTCTTCGTACATTTTGATCAAGCGCGCGTCCACTTCGTGAGTCTCCGGCTCGATGGCCAGGTGTGATTTCAACAATTTTTCCATCACGATCTCGTTGGCCCTTAAAGAGGTTGTAAAATAAACCAGGCTTTTTTCCAGGCTCAATAATTTAATCAGCTCTACGTTTCGCGTCGAGCGGTGCAGCCTTTGCTGGATCTCTTCGCTTCTTTTATCGATCTGCCTTAAGTAACGCAGGTACTGGAGCGCGGTTTTATAAAGAATTTGCAGAAGAAAGCGCGTTTTTTTAAAGGTATAAAATCCTTTGATCCGGGAGGAATAAAACTCGTCTAAAACCGCGATATTCTCCAGGCAAACGGTGACGATAATATTTTCCGTAATGATGATCCCTAAAGGAAGCGTGTCGTAAATATCGCCTCTTATAACGGGAACCCGGATGATGATCAGCACGCAGCCTTCCTCGGCCTCGATCCGGGAGCTTTCTTCCTCGTCTAAAGGATACTCTAAAAAATCAAGGGGAAGGCCGATCTGCCGGGCAACTTCCTGCACTTCTTCCCTGGTTGGGTTAATTAAATTCACCCAACTCCCCTTTTCGCCCAGTTCCGTTTCTAATAACGTTTCCCCGACGCTTTTATACGCCTTCAGCACGCTGCTCGCCTCTATTCTTCGCTTCTTTTGGTGTATTTTCTTCCTGTATTTCTTTATATTTCTTACTTGCTTACTTATATATTCTATTCCGTTATTCTAGCTTTCGCCGCCCGCCTTTTAATCTATTCTCGCTTTTATGAAAAACTCCTTTTCGCAATGTCATAAAAGGTGTCAAGAAAATTCAGGTCCATTTTTTGGGGGAGAGAATAGCTCTTGTCTTAAAAAGGAGCTCTGTTCTATAATAACAAAGTCGAAAACACGTCGCTTTTTTAAGAACGGCAGGGGGTTTGGTCATGCTTGCTCAGATTGCCCAAAAGGCTTCTCGTTCAGCGGGTGCCAAAATATACCTGCGGGAGGTGGAGAGAGTAATCGGAGCGCTCATGGCCTCCTCGGAATTCTGGGGGGTCATTACTTTAAGCTGCCTGCCGGTTAACACGGTGGCCGAAATTATTAAAGAACTGATTGCCGAGGGACTGGTTGTTCAAAAAGACCATTCCCTGGAACTTACACCGAAAGGAAAAGGGGAGGCGCAGGTCAGGGAAATCAGCCCGTTGGCGGACGGCGCGTGCAAGGCGTGCGCCGGTCGGGGGCTCGATCTAAGTGCGTTTAACAAATTGCTGAACACCTTTCGAGAAATGGTGCAAGGGCGGCCAAAGGCCATCTTCGAATACGACCAGGGCTACGTAACCCCCGAAACTACGGTGGCGCGTGTAGCTCTTTTAGCCGCGAAAGGCGACATCAAAGGCAAAGATCTCCTGATTATCGGCGACGACGACCTGGTCAGCGTGGCGGCAGCCCTCTCCCGCCTTCCCCGGCGGGTGGCGGTGCTGGAAATTGACCCCCGGCTCATCCGCTTCATCCAGGCACTGGCGGACTCTCATCATCTGGAAATCGAGATCTATAGACAGGATGTCCGCAAGCGGCTGCCCGCCGAACTTTGCCGTCAATTTGATACTTTCCTTACCGACCCGCCGGAAACAATTGACGCCCTAGAGCTTTTTCTCACCCGCGGGCTCGCCGCCCTCAAGGGGCCGTGCTGCGCCGGCTACTTCGGGTTGACTTTTGCGGAATCCTCACTGTCTAAATGGCTGGCTCTCCAACAAATCCTCGCTGCCAAACTAAAGGTGGCGGTCACCGATATCATCCACAATTTCAACGAGTACGTGAACTGGGACTATCTGCTGGAGAGCGTACGCAAGGATTTGAGCTTCGTCCAGGTTAACCCTCTTTCCAACTGGTACCGCTCTTCCATGTACCGGGTGGAAACTGTGGAAGGCTCTTACTGGGAAAACCTGGACAGGGAGGACCTGGCCCTGTACCCGGATTAAACGGCGCCCGGGGGGCGAAAATTTTTGCCTCCGGGCGCCATTTTTTCTTTTGCTTACTTCTTCTCCCTCAGCCAGGGCATCATGGACCGCAACTGCGCACCCACTTTTTCAATTAAATGCTCTTTTTCCTTTTCCCTGAGCGCCTGGAAAACGGGGCGGTGGGCCTGATTTTCCAAAATCCACTCCCGGGCGAATTCCCCGTTCTGGACTTCCTTGAGGATGCGTTTCATCTCGGCGCGCACCTGCTCGTTGATGATGCGCGGCCCCCTGGTGAGATCGCCGTATTCCGCCGTATCGCTCACCGAAAAACGCATCATGGACAGGCCGCCCTCGTAGATCAAATCCACGATCAGCTTGAGCTCATGAAGGCACTCAAAATAAGCAACCTCCGGCTGGTAGCCGGCCTCCACCAGCGTTTCGAAACCGGCCTTGATGAGGGCCGTTACCCCGCCGCAAAGGACCACCTGCTCGCCGAAAAGGTCCGACTCGGTTTCTTCCTTAAAGGTGGTTTCGATCACTCCCGCCCTGGTGGCGCCGATGCCCCTGGCGTAAGCCAGCGCCAGCGGCAGGGCGCGGCCCGTGTAATCCCGGTAGACAGCCACCAGGGCGGGCACCCCCACACCCTGCGTGTACATCCGGCGCACCAGATGCCCCGGCCCCTTCGGCGCAATCATCACCACGTCCACATTTTCCGGGGGAACAATCTGGTGGTAATGAATGTTAAACCCGTGGGAAAACATCAGGGCCTTACCTGCGGCAAGGAAGGGCGCGATCTCTTCCCGGTAAACGCCGGCCTGGACCTGGTCGGGCAGCAAAACCTGGATGACGTCTGCCGCCTGAGCCGCCTCGGCCACGGTGGTTACCGGGAGGCCGTCGTTGGCTGCCTGAGCCCAGGATTTGCTTCCCCGGCGCAGGCCTACGATCACGTCCAGGCCGCTGTCCCGCAAGTTCTGGGCCTGGGCGTGGCCCTGGCTGCCGTAACCCAGCACGGCAATTTTTTTGCCCCGCAGCACATCCAGGCTTGCATCATCGTCGTAATATACTCTCGCCACGTTATGAAGACCTCCTGTAATTAAGTATTGTTCTTTTATTGTTTATTCTTGACCCGCTGAATATTTTCCTTCCTGCCCCGGGCGGCACCGCCAAAAAGGTCAGCAGCAAGCTTGTTTGGAAGCGGCAAAGAAAATGGTCACCATGCTGCCTTGCCTGTTAAATCAGCTCCCTGTCGGATCTAAATAATAAACGGGGCAATTGTCTTCAGGATAAACTGATTTATTTCTTTCTTCCTGCAGAATTTTAATGAAAAGGCGGGCCGCCACGGGGTCAAAGACGGTTCCCGCGCAGCGTTCTATTTCTTTGGCCGCTTCCTCCCGGGACATTTTCCTCCGGTAGGGCCGGTAAGAGGTCATCGCGTCAAAACTGTCCGCAATGCGGATGATTCTGGCCAGCAGGGGGATCTCCGCGCCCTTTATCCCTTCCGGATAGCCCGACCCGTCGTAGTTTTCGTGGTGGTAAAGAATAACGGAGGCAATGGGCTGCAGCTTCGTCACCGATTTGACGATGTCGCTCCCCCACATGGGATGCTGCTTTAAGATGCGCCATTCTTCCTCGTCAAGAGGGCCGGGCTTATTTAAAATGCTCCGGTCTATTTCGATCTTCCCGATATCGTGCAGAAACGCCGCGTATTTTAACAACCGGATTTCTTCCCCGGAAAGACCCATCTTTTTGGCCAGCCGCGTGGAATAATCGGTTACCCTTTCCGAATGGCTGTAGGTATAGCGGTCTTTGGAATTGATCACGGATACCAGCGTGCGAATGGAGTTGAAAAGATCCTTCTCGTCTTCCTCCAGCTCCAGGTCGTCAAATACCGAGAAGTACAGTTCCACTTTGTTTTTATTCAGGCACTTGGCCCTGTAAAGCGCCTGGTCGGCGTATTTAACCAGCTCCCTGGCGGTGGACGCGTGGGTGGGGTAGGTCACGACGCCGCAGGACAGCGTGATCTTTCCCCCGGGCTGATGTTCTTCGCCGGGGAAATGTTCGGTTTTCATCCTCTTTCTAATTTTTTCCGCTATTTCCATCGCCCCCCCGCTGTCGCACGCCGGCAAAACGACCATAAATTCGTCCCCTCCGTACCGGGCGGCGAAGCCGATTTCTCCTACCGTTTCTTTTAAAATGGCGCCAATGGCGCTTAACACCTGGTCGCCCGCCAGGTGGCCGTAACCGTCGTTATAGTGTTTAAAATAGTCAAGATCGATAAAAATCAAAGATAAAGGCCTTTCTTGCGAGGCCTGCGGAAGGTACTCCTGGAGCTTTTCCTGGAAATAGCGGTGGTTGTACAGGCGGGTCAGCGGGTCGGTATTGGCCAGGTCGGTCAGGCGCTTTCGGTAAAGGGACTCCATATTGGCAATGCCGCCGATAAACCAGCCCACCACGTACATGAGACCGATCAAAATCACACCGGATTCAAGCACTTCCAGGGGCTCCTGAAAAAGGTAAAAAACGCGGTAAGCCGCCAGGAGGGCGGCGCAAACGCTGGCCATGATTAAGCCCGCCGGCTTGCCCATAATGGAGGCCGCAACCAGGATGGGCAGCAAAAGCACCGCCTCCACGTAAACGTGGCCCTCCCGGGCGGTAAATAAAGTCAGCGCAGCCATAAAAAGAGGGAGGGCCGCATAGGCCAGGTCTACCCACGAAAATGACCGGCGGGACAAAACCAGGGAGAATTTTCTCTGGTTGTAAAGCAAAACAATGACAAACCCGATGAGGCTCACCAGAAGAAGGGAACGGATATTCATAACGGGATAAATTTTTTGTATGTACATTTTTTCATTGAATACAAAAACCGAGATTAAGATAATGAGGCAAAGCATGTGCGTGATCGTGACGTACTCGTATAATTCTTTTTGCCTCTCATTTGCTTCATTTTGAATGCCCAACGCAACTCACCCAATCTTTGCCGCAGTTAAAAAGAGAGGAGGTGGTAAAAACCACCTCATTTAACATTTTTGCTTTCTACCTTCTTAAAGAATTCGGAACTTCGGGCTGGTATATTGAAATTAAACATGCCGAGGCTGCCGTAACGTGAGCCAGGAACATCAGGACGGTAACGGTGAAAACGAGTAAAATTTTCTTCATTGATCATTACACCTCCCTTCTTGTTGGCAAGTTTAAGTTTATACTATCAATAAGCGCCATTAAACGCTGTCCTGCCCCGCTCAAAATCAAACTCACCCACAGAACGCTTAAAATTAAACAGAGCCGCATTTGTGGGGCGTAAGCCCAGGCGCTGTTTCGAAGACAAAATATAATCGCGGCGACTATGAACAAAACAACTATCGACAGATATTTAAGCCTTTTCCGCCTGACCGGCGAGATGACCGGCGCGGATGGGGTGTCTACAGGCGCCCTCAGGGCAATTAACACAAGGCCCGTCAAAATAGCGACAACCGCCAGAAAATCAACGTACGGCTGTTTTAGCGGCGAAAGTGTTGCCGCCAGCAGCGCCAGCGCAGGAAATACCAGAATAGTAACTACAGCGCAGCGCCACGGGGAGCTTGCGTGAGCCCCGCCGGCAAAAAGCCTGAATACTGCCACCGTTGCCAGGCAAACAGCAGTCCCCGGCAGCACACCTAATAAAAAGCCCAGCAAAAGAGTAAGCGCCGCATTAGAAACGTTGATTACAAGCACTTCGATGACGTAGGCCAGGATAATTTCCTTTTCTTGGGAAAGAGAGGCTTTACTGGACAAAAACCTGGCCCACCGCCTGCTGAAAGGAAGGTAGCTCACCTTTTCCACGCACCTTGAACGGGTTTTTTATACCTGGCAACCAGTAAAGCAAGAAATATTAAAATTAATGCCTGTGGCAGCCCAAATAAACTCCACATTACATTTTTGGAAACAGCAACATCTGCCTCTATCTTTGTCAAAGCAAATAACGATTCCACAATAAGGAGTTCCAAAAGCGCCAGGGTGACCCCGCTTATAAAAACGACCACGAAACTCCTGGTAGCGGAAACATTGGTGCTCTTTGCAATAAAAAAAACTATCAGCAGCAGACCCGCGATTGTATGCACTCCAAAGGGCACGGGCAGCTGCCTGAGCACGTAAATAATCACCGCCAGCGCCACCCCTGCCGGGACGATCCTCTTCCAGCGCAGAGGGACCCCCGCCAGGGCTAAACTCAAAGCAATGAGCCCCGTCATCTCCAAAGTGCCCTGCAGGAAGAAAGCAAGCAAGTCCAGCCACTTCACTTAAAAACACTCCTGTAATAACTTTCGACAAATTACAGCTTTATTTCGATACTTACCATAAAAATCCTTTCAGCAAACCAAAAAAATATTAGAAAGTTAATAAAAACTAAAAAATAAAACCCGCCAACGGACGGGACTCGCCATGCACCGCCAAAATTTTCCCGAAAGGCCTATTAACCATCGCTCTGCGCAAGCGCTCCGTTCTGCTTAAACCTGACGAAAAAGGTCGTCCCCGCGGGGCCGGTTTCCACCGTGATGGCCGCCTTGTGCCTGGCGGCGATGCTGTAGCATACCGCCAGCCCTAAACCGGTCCCGTTGTCTTTGGTGGTAAAAAAGGGGGTCCCTATCTTTTCCAGCAGGTCGGGCTCGATTCCCGGGCCTTCATCCCGCACCGCCAAAACCGTCTCTTCTCCTTCCTGAAAAGTTTTGATGGCCAGGGTTCCGCCGGGAGGCATGGCTTCTAACCCGTTGCGGACCAGGTTTAAGATGAGCTGGCGGATTTCTTTTTCGTCCAGGAGCAAATCGGGGATGTTCCCCAATTCCATCCGGACGGATTTGTCGGCAAGAACGGCGTCGGCCTCAATAAGTACGGACAGGGCCTTTAAGACGGCGTTAAGGTTTTGTGCTTTCAAATCGATGGCTTTGTTTTTGGCCAGGAAGAGAAATTCGGTAATTATCTGGTTAATCCTGTCCAGCTCTTCGATCATGAGATTAAAATATTCTTTGTACGGCAAACACTCCTTTTTTGCGCCCAGGATCTGGAGAAAACCGCGCACGGTGGTCATCGGGTTCCTGATCTCGTGGCCCATGCCGGCGGCCATTTCCCCCACCAGGTTTAACCTTTCCAGGCGGGCGATTTCTTTTTCCAGTTGTTTGCGTTCGGTGATGTCATTCAGTACCACCAGCATACATTGTTCACCGTTTAAGTTAATTATTTCCGAAGACAACAAGCCGACGCCCGGCCTTCCCCACCTGGTGTGAAAATTAACCTCTAAATTGCAGATCCTTTCCTGCCGCTGAAAAACTTCCATGATTTTCGCGCGCTCCTTTTGTTCTAACCAGATGTCCAGTTCAGCTATGAACCGGCCGACCACTTCTTGCCGGCCGTAACCGGTTACGCGCTGAAAACTATCATTTACGTCAATAAAGCGCCCGTCTGGGCAAGCAATCATCGCCATGGGATTGGGGCTGGCGTTAAAGGCTTTGCAAAAACGCTCCTCCGCCCGCTTGCGTTCCAGCGCGTTGGCAATGATCTCTCCTATTATCCTGATCAGCGAGACTATTTCTTTCGGCCACGTTTTTTCTGCGCGCACCGCATCCAGGCCGAGAAACCCCACCAGGGTCTTGCCGTAAACCAGGGGAACAGCGTAGAGCGATTTTATATCCTGCGCCTGCAGGATTTCTTTTTCGGCGCGCGCCTGATCAGGAAGATCGGCCACCCGCGGGATGGCGATGTCTTCGAACCGGCGGAGCCTCTCCATCCACCAGGGAAAATCCCCTGCCGCCAGCCCCTGCAGGCGGTCGATCTGCGGCTCGATCCCCCGGGCACACCATTCGTATGTATTGCTGACTTTCGTCCCGTCGTCGGAAAAAAGAAAGATGTAGCTGCGGTCGGCATCCGCAAATTCACCGAGCGCCTTTAGCGCGTAATTTATTCCCCCGTCAACCTCCGCCAGCGCCAGGTTGTTAAATTTTGTCGAGATCCAGGCAATGAGCTTCTCTTTTTCAACGCGAAAACTTATTTGTTTGCGGTGGTGCGCTTCGATATCGGCCAGGCCGCCGATAAACCAGCCCACAATATACATCAGCCAAAGAAGCGTAACGCTGGATTCCAGCGCCTCCACGACGGAACCTTCCAACAGAAAAAACAGGCGGTGACAGATGACCAGAGCGGCGCAAACGGTGGCCATGGCCAGACCGGCCGGCTTTCCTTTGACGGAAGCCGCAATGAGGATGGGCACCAGAAGTATTATTTCCGTGCTGGAAAGGTTTTCCCCGACGGTAAACAAAGTTAACGACGCCGCCAGAGAAGGAAAAATCACGTAGCCCAAATCAACCCACGATAAAGACCGGGGGCAACTGGGCACGAAAGAGGTTTTTGTACTGTAAAACATGACGACCAAAAACCCGATTAGGCCCACCAGGAGGAACAGGCGGATATTGTAGACGGGATAAATATTCTGGGCGAACATATTTTTATTTAAGACAAGAGCCGACGCCAAAACCAGAAAAGATAACATGTGCGCAGTGGCCACGTATTCGTATAATTCCTTTTGTCTTTGCCTTTCATTTTCGATGCTCAAAAAACCAGCCACCTCCGGAAATCCAAAAGCAAAGACGACAGGGGAAATTTATCGCCCCAGAAAATATTCGACGTTTCTCATTATTTACCTTTATTTGCAGTAAATGTTTACATTACTCGACAATTCTTACCTTTTGGCCAGCGCTTCCTGGCCTGCCCTGATTATTTTCGCGAGCTCAACTGCCCGCCGGACCGTTTTCCGGCCCGTTTCCAGACCATACTCGTCTTCTAGTACGCCCAGCCGGTTTTCCGGAGCAAACGTCCCGGCGCCGCCTCTGCTGCTGACCGCCCCGGCGCCCAGCCCGCCGATCCCGCCCACGGGAATCATCCCCAGGGTAATCATTCCGGAAATGATGGAGAAAAGAGTGGTTTCGATCCCCGTATTCCGGAACCAGGATACGGCCAGCGCCACACCGATTTTATCTTTTAAGGCGTGGCGGTAAACTTTGCCGTGCAGCAAAGCCCGCAGCCGGTCCATGAACTTGGCGAGATAACCGGACAATCTCATCAGATACACCGGGGAAGCAAAGATTAACACGTCTGCTTCCAAAACCTGGCGGTAGACCGCCTGCATATCGTCTTGGACGCTGCAGATATTTTCCCTGGTCTGCCCGGTCAAACAAAAATTGCAATGCCGGCAGTCGCTGATGGCCAGCCCGGCCACGTTCACCAGATTAATCTCCACCCCTTCTTCTTTGATCGCCTCCGCTACCGCCTCCAGAAAGGAAGCGGTATTGCCTTTTGTGATCGGGCTGCCGCAGACACCCAGCACTTTAATCATTTTCTCCACCCTTCCTTTTAAAATTTTTATTAATTAATTTTATCAATCAGCCAATTAGCGTATAATTCGTTATTCGTTGCGAAACCGGCTTCTCCTCTGAAAAATTAACTTTTTCCAGCAGGAAAAAGCGGAATAGATAACGAAATATGTTCTAAAAAACTTGCCAAGAATAAAAATTTTCCGGGGGAAACAGCCCGGCAAAAAGGATGGTCACGATGAACAATTGCGCCAATTGCGGCATATTCGCCTGCCGGCAGGGGCAGCCGGAAAAAGCGCCGGAATTCTGCCCCATGCGCGACCAGCAGGAACTGTACGAAGAAACCATTGCCGAATACCAGAAAACCGAAATCAACAATATCGCCCGCCACGCGGCCATCGTGGAGGCCGCCGGGTACCGCATCTGGACAAGGCTGGAGGAAATCATTGAATTTGCCTGGCGGGCCAATTTTCAAAAGCTGGGGCTGGCCTTTTGCGTGGGCCTGCGCAAGGAAGCCCGGCAGGTGGCCAAAATTCTTTCCGACGCGGGCTTTCAGGTGGAATCGGTAGCCTGCAAAACGGGCGCCAAACCAAAAGAACTCCTGGGCATCAAGGACGGGCAAAAGGTGCGGCCCGGGCAGTTCGAAGCGATGTGCAACCCCATCGCCCAGGCAAAAATATTAAACGCGGCAAAAACCCAGTTAAACATCCTGCTGGGCTTGTGCGTCGGCCACGACACATTGTTTATCCGTTACGCCCAGGCCCCCGTCACCGTTTTGGCGACAAAAGACCGCGCGCTGGCCCACAACCCGCTGGGGGCAATCTACGCGGAATATTATTTCGCCGAAAAGCTGGCCGGCCACCAGCGGCCGGCTCTAGAAACCGCCGAAGGAGTGGAGGTCACCCCGCGCGTTCTGGAGGCGGTCAAAAAAGCGGCGCCCGACGGAAGGCTTACCTGCGCGGCGGCGCGCGCGCTGGCCGTCCGGGTGGGCGTGCGGCCGCAGGTGATCGGCGCCGCCTGCGACGAGCTGAAGATAAAAATAAAAGGCTGCGAACTGGGGTGTTTTTAGCACCCCTTTTTCGAGCCGGCCGGCCTTGAAGAACCCCTCCGGGTCAGCCCGTCCGACTCCCGTTAGAATTTGATCCTTTGCCGGTGGGTGTACACATTAAACCTTTCCTCGCGGGCAAAGCCCACCACCGTTACGCCCAGCTCCTCAGCCATTTCCAGCGCCAGGTCGGTGGGCGCGCCGCGCGCGATAATCACCGGGATTTTCATGCGGGCCACTTTGATCAATATTTCCGAGGAAACCCGGCCGCTGAAAACCATGATTTTGTCGGCCGTGTCGATACCCTCCAAAAAGCAGCGGCCAAATATTTTATCCACGGCGTTGTGCCGGCCAACGTCTTCAAAAAGCAAAATCATCTCGGTGCTTGTGCAAAGAGCGGCGCTGTGCGCCCCGCCCGTAGCGGCAAACAGCGCGGACGACTCCTCCAGCCGCCGGCTCAAGGCAAAAACCTGCTCCGGCGTCAGGCAAAGCCTTGACTCCAGGCGGTTCATTCCCCGGGCATCGTTGAGAAAATAAAATGCTGCCCTTCCCCGTCCGCAGCAGGTGGTTACGAAACGCCTTAAAAAGGTTTGGGCCGCCGCGGGCACAGCACCTTCTTTCGTTTCCACCCAGACCAGGCCGTCGCTTTCATTTACCGTAATCCCCCGGAGATCTTCTCGCCGGCTCAAAACTCCTTCCGAACAGAGAAACCCTACCGCCAGCTCCTGAATAAAAACGGGCGAACAAACGAGGGTAACCAGTTCCTGGTCGTTTAAAAAAATGGTATAGGGTCTTTCCTGGATAACCGGATCCTCGACTGTAAAAACACGCCCGCCTTTAACGCGCGCCACCGGAAAGCCGACCGTTCCCCGCAAAGCCAACCAAACCCCCGCCCGGATAAAAAATTTTCGTTCTGGAAGTTATTTTAACTTTTTTGTGAACACCTCAGCAAGAATAATAAACATAAAAATCTCGTAAAAATTATAAAAGCGGTTATTTTTTAGGTACAAAATCTTGACCTTTAAAATCAGATATGTAATAATTTTTTCGATGTAAATATAAAATAAACGGAGAGGAGGATCTGGTTTAACCTTCCAAACCAGAACGAAAAGATGAGCACACCAGTAGTTGCACCCATGGTAGGAAAGGTAATTTCTGTTGACGTTAAAGTAGGGGACAAGGTGAAAAAGAACGATGTGGTAGCCGTAATCGAAGCAATGAAAATGCACGTGAAAATCTTTTCCCCGGCGGACGGCGAAGTCCAGGAAATCAAAGTTTCCCCCGGACAGCAGGTCAATCGCAATGATGTGCTGGTTACTTTAAGTTAAAACTTTAATTTTGCTTTTATTTATTTGTATTTGCCGTTATTTGCGGCAACAATCTTTTATCCGGCGCTTTTCACCGGCAAAAAAGAACTCTACCGGCCGGGTCTTGAAAAGTTTATGCTTTTTGGGAATTGGCTTTTGTCCAGTTCCCTTCTTTATTTCGTTTTAAATCTCTATCAAGAGGAGGGACATAAAACTTGTACCGGGTAGGAATAATTACGGCCAGCGACAAGGGTTTCCGCGGGGAGCGCGCGGACAAAAGCGCCCAAACAATCCGGGAAATAACGGCCGGCCTCGGCTGGGAAGTGGTCTCTTACAGGCTCGTCCCTGATGAGCCGGAGCAAATCAAAAATGCCCTGATCGCAATGGCAGACGAGGAGAAACTGGATTTGATCCTGACTACCGGGGGGACGGGGCTGGGTCCGCGCGACCATACCCCGGAAGCAACCAAAGCGGTAATCGATAAGGAAGTTCCCGGCATCGCCGAGGTCATGCGTGCGGAAAGCATGAAAAAAACCCCCCGGGCCATGCTCAGCCGGGCCGTCGCCGGCGTGCGCGGGCAAACGCTCATCATCAATTTGCCCGGCAGCGTAAGAGCCGTCCGGGAGTGCCTGGAAGCCGTTTTGCCCGCGCTCCCGCACGGCCTGGAGATTCTCACCGGGCGGGGCGGCGAATGCGGCAGCGGGCATTAAATTTTTCCTTCCCTGGTATAAAAACCCCGGGGGAAGGAAAAAAATATTAAATGAGCAAACGAAAATAAAAACAAAAACACCGTAAAATAAAAATTGTCTAAAAGAAAGATAAAGATATCCCCTGCTAATTTCTGCTCATTAAAATAAAAGGAGGATTTTGTTATGTAAAAGTAGTTGATTTTGATTTCCCGACTCTTATATTATTTTAATTGGTGTTAGCACTCGTATTAGGTGAGTGCTAACAAATGGCCAAACCAAACCAATACAAGGAGGGGTTTTTAAGGTGATCAGACCGCTGGGTGAACGGGTAGTCGTGAAGCCTCTACCCACCGAAGAAGTTACCAAGGGGGGGATCGTTCTCCCGGACACTGCCAAAGAAAAACCGCAAGAAGGAGAGGTAGTCGCCGTCGGACCCGGGCGGCTGCTGGACAACGGCACGCGCGTACCTATCGACCTCAAAGTCGGCGACCGCGTCCTTTTCTCCAAATACGCGGGCAACGAGGTCAAACTGGATGACGTCGAATACCTGATCATGCGTGAATCCGACATTCTCGGGGTCATCGAAAAATAACAGACCAACAAAATATACCAACAAAATATTAAGGAACTATTAAGGAATTGAGGAGGGAATAGAAATTGGCTGGCAAAGAAATTATCTTCCGTGAAGAAGCGCGTCGCGCCCTGGAAAGAGGCGTTAATTCGCTGGCGGACGCCGTGCGCGTAACGCTGGGACCGAAAGGCCGCAATGTTGTGCTGGAGAAAAAGTTTGGTTCGCCTATGATCACCAACGACGGTGTAACCATCGCGCGGGAAATTGAACTGGCCGACCCGCTGGAAAACATGGGCGCTCAGCTGGTGAAAGAAGTGGCCACCAAGACCAACGACGTGGCCGGCGACGGTACCACCACGGCCTGCGTGCTGGCCCAGTCCATCGTGCGCGAGGGCCTGAAAAACGTGGCCGCCGGTGCCAACCCCATGCTTATCAAGCGGGGCATTGAGAAGGCCGTAGAAAAGGCGGTAGAAGCCATCAAGAAGACGGCCAAACCGGTGGAGAGCAAGTCGGCCATTGCCCAAGTGGCCACCATTTCCGCCAACGACGAGTTCATCGGCAACCTGATTGCCGACGCCATGGAAAAGGTGGGCAAGGACGGGGTCATCACTGTTGAGGAGTCCAAAGGCACCACCACCAACTTGGAAGTGGTGGAGGGCATGAACTTCGACCGGGGCTACATCTCCCCGTACATGATCACCGATGCCGAAAAGATGGAAGCCACCTTAAACGACCCCTACATCCTGATCACCGACAAGAAGGTTTCGGCCGTCAACGACCTGTTGCCCATACTGGAAAAGGTCGTGCAGACCGGCAAGCCGCTCCTGCTGATCGCTGAAGACGTAGAGGGCGAGGCCCTGGCCACCCTGGTGCTGAACAAGCTGCGCGGCACCTTCCAGTGCGCGGCCGTCAAGGCGCCGGGCTTCGGCGAGCGGCGCAAGGCCATGCTGCAGGACATCGCCATTTTGACCGGCGGCACCGTCATTTCTGAAGAAGTGGGCTTGAAGCTGGATAAAACTACCATTGACCAGCTGGGCCGCGCCAGCAAGGTGCGCGTGAAGAAGGAAGAGACCATCATCGTGGGCGGCGCCGGCAAGCAGGAAGATATCACGGCGCGCATCACCCAGATCAAGAAGCAAATCGAAGAGACTACCTCCGAATTTGACAAGGAGAAGCTGCAGGAGCGCCTGGCCAAGCTGGCCGGCGGCGTGGCCGTCATCCAGGT
>DYES01000073.1 GCA_020725585.1 Desulfovirgula sp. | reverse complement strand
TACTGCGTTCTGTAGTTCGCGCACATTACCGGGCCAGTCGTAAGCGTAAAACCGGTTGAGAACTTCTCCGGAAAACTCTTTTTTTACTTTGTATTTCTTGGAAAACTGTTCCTTGAAATAGTAGGCGAGGGGAATAATATCATCTTTTCTCTCTCTAAGTGGGGGAATCGTAATCGGGACGACATTCAAACGAAAATACAGGTCTTCCCGGAAACGATTTTGCTTCACCAATTCTTTAAGGTCTTTGTTGGTAGCGGCAATAACGCGAACGTCTACTTTCCTTGTCTTGACCCCCCCTAACCGGACAACTTCTTTTTCCTGAAGAACCCGGAGTAACTTTGGTTGGACCGGCAAAGCCAGGTCACCAATTTCATCTAAAAAGATATCTCCATTATGGGCAAGCTCAAATAATCCAGCCTTGCCTTCCTTTCTGCCGCCGGTAAAAGTGCCCGGCTCATAACCAAAAAGTTCAGATTCGATTAGGCTTTCTGGAATGGCGCTACAATTGACTTTGATAAACGGACCAAGTTTACGTTCGCTCTGGTCGTGGATTATTTTTGCAACTACCTCTTTTCCAGTGCCCGATTCACCTAAAATAAGCACCGTAGTTTCCACGCTGGCCAACCGCAGTGCCAGGTCAACGACCTTTTTCATTTGTTCTGATTTAGCTACGATATCCACGTTTTCCCAGCTCTGGACCCGCATTTCAGTAATCTCTGATGAATATTGCTGGGTAAGTAGTTTTGTTTGTTCCAGTTGCTGTTGCAACTGATGTAATTCCGTAACGTCTTTAGAATACAGTACCACATAATCGATTTCACCATTTTTTGTCATCATTGGACTGGCGGTAACAAGCAAGCAGGTTTGAAAAGGGGTATATTGCATCAGAGTAACCGGTTCTTTTCTTTTCAAAACCAGGTCAATGACCGGGTCATTATATAAACCCTGGTGCACTAAATCAAAGATGGTCTGTCCTAAAATTTGTTTATTCAGAATACCGGTTAACCTCTCCTGGGCCTGGTTGGCCATTTCGATTGTCCCGTCCCTGGCCAAAATCATCACACCGTCAGGCAAACTATCCATAAATAATTGTAAGGATTTTTTAGCTTCGCCCTCCCGCAATAAAGACATTCTTTTTCCGCCTCCAATGCGTTTTTGCAAATAAATGACAAGCTAATTTTAATCTTGCAGCATACAAAAATCAAGTAGAACACTTTCAACAGTAAAAAATAAGTGCTTAACGGTAAAAAATAAGTTCTCGCCGGAAATAATTAATGCACTTTTGCAAAAAACAGGGGGTCAATTTGTTGAAGAACATCTCTTTGGTGAGAAATATCTTTAAAACATACGGGTGGAAAAATTCCTTAGACTGCGGGAGAACTGGGTGAATAACTTTGGTGGATGGAAGAGTCAGTTGCTATTGAATTCCCCGTCGTTGTTGACCTTTTCGGTCGGCAAGATTTTCCACCATGTGCGGCGCAGTTACGGAAACAATAAAATTTATTTGTGGCTAAAAATTCTACCATAAATGCGCGTAACTTCGCATTAGGGCCGTAATGCGAACATAGGGGAAATAAAAAAGCCGCATCCAAGCTATCCGTGCGCTTTGGGCGCGGCCTTTTTTATACTTCGGCTTCCTCTAAAGCTTTGGTTTTGCGGTGTAGTGATGGTCTGGTGTATATGGCAGTGGTACCAATATTCGCGTGGCCCAGAATATCCGCAACGGTTGCCAGATCGTATCCCGACGCGACTAAATTTGAGGCGCAGGTGGGGCGGAGCATTTGCGGATGCACATCCAGGCCAGACCGACGGGCGTAATTTTCGACAATCCGCTCTGCGTACCGCGTGGATATGTGTCCACCATTCTTATTTGGGAAACAGCCAGATGCTATCAGGAGATTTTTTCTCTTTCCGCCAGCCATTCCTTGATTGCTTTTCTTGCCTCGGGAGGTATCGGCACCTCGCGGTACTTGTTGCCTTTACCTGAACGAACGATAACCACTCCATGTCTTTCGCCAATCTTTAAGTCTGCAAGCTGGATATTCACTGCTTCGCTAACTCTTAACCTGCATGACATTAGGATGCGTACCAAAGCTAGATCGCGAGCTTTCCCCCTGCGCTCTATCTCCCTTAAAACGTTATAAAAATTAAATTTTGGCCGTCTTCCCCGGACAGGCACACCTTCCCCCCTTCTTCCATATGATGAATTGCAATGGTCTTTTTACGGGAGGTGGCACAGTGCTGCCCGGCTTTTGGGCTTTGGCGGTAGTCTCTCTGGTCAACGGCCTGCTGCTTCTGGTTTCTTACATTGCCAGCAATACTTTTCCGCAGCCTCTTTCCGAGGAAGAAGAAGCCAAATATTTAGACTTGCTGGCGAGAGGAGATGAAAAGGCACGAAATATTTTGACGGAACGCAATTTACGGCTGGTCGCGCACATTGTCAAAAAATTTGACGGCACTGGGGAAGATCCCGATGACCTCATCTCCATTGGTACCATTGGATTAATCAAGGCGATCAACACGTTCAATCCCGACAAAGGCACCCGTTTAGCAACCTATGCTGCCCGGTGTATCGAAAATGAAATCCTCATGCATCTAAGGTTTATGAAAAAAGTTCGCTCCGAGATATCCCTGTATGATCCAATCGGCACCGATAAAGAGGGGAACGAAATATCCCTGATTGACGTGCTCGGCACCCACCCGGAGGTAGTTCCTGAAACGGTGGAAAATCGCTATGAACAAAAAAGAATTCTGGATAAGCTTACGCAGCTTACCCAGAGAGAAAAAAAGGTGCTCGAGCTCCGTTTTGGTTTAGGCGAAGGAGGGCGCCGCACCCAAAGGGAAATTGCCCGCAAGCTGGGCATCTCCCGCTCCTACGTCTCCCGCATCGAGAAAAGGGCGCTCAGCAAACTGATCAAGGAGTTTAACTTAGAGGGTTGCCATTGACGGCAACTTTTCTCTTTAAATCAGACATGCCCGGTAGTTTTTAGACGGAAGTCAGTCCCTCACGAATGGCGTAATTGGTTAGTTCGGCTCATCCTGGCCATCGCCTCGCTCCGAGCTGCAGCTAAAATGATCCACGGGAAAACTTTTGCAGGAGTTAAAAAACTCGCAGCGAAAAGATCCTATTGCACCCAACATCTATATCTCTGTTCAAGGGGGAAAACCATTGCCCGGAAACGCAACCAATGTAAATATCCCCGGCTCAGTCGCTGGGGAATTCTTGTGCGGAGCACGAGAAGCGCTTCCCATCGTATTGGGCTATGTGCCCATTGGCTTTGCTTACGGTTTAATAGCTACCAGTACAGGCCTGCAGGTCATGGAAACGATCCTCATGTCGGTATTAGTCTACGCCGGGTCGGCGCAGTTTATTGCCGTAGGCCTGATTGGAACAGGTGCGGAAGTTGTTACGATCGTAACGACCACTTTTTTCGTAAATCTGCGGCACTTATTGATGAGCGCGGCACTTTATCCTCACCTGAAGAAAATAAACACATCCGTACTGGCCGCTTTAGCCTACGAATTAACCGACGAGAGTTTCGCGGTAGCCACCGCCACCTTTCAGAAACGGGAAGCAACTGCTCCGTTTCTGGCCGGACTGCAGTTAACCTCCCATCTCACCTGGGTTTTAAGCTCTTTAGCCGGCGCCCTCTCCGGCTCACTCCTGGTGAACGTAAATAAAACCGGCCTGGATTTTGCCCTGCCGGCCATGTTTATCGCCCTTTTGGTCCTGCAGCTGCGCAGCCGCCTGCACCTTGTCGTAGCCCTTGTCGCCGCTCAATGCTCGTTAATGATCATCCGTTTCATCCCGGGCAACTGGAACGTCATTTTGGCTACCGTCGCCGCGGCCACTGCGGGCGTCCTGCTGGAAGGAGCGTTAAAACGTGATCCGGACTGAAATTCTTTTGATTATCTTGGGAATGACACTGGTCACGTATCTGCCGCGGGTGTTGCCCCTGATCGCCTTGAACAGGCTACCGCTTCCGACACTGCTTTATCGCTGGTTAAGTTATGTTCCGGTAGCCGTATTGGCCGCCCTGTTAGGTCCCTCCCTGGCTATACCGCGGGGGGAGTTGGAACTCGGCTTTACAAATACATTTTTAATTGCCGCCATCCCTACTTTCTTTGTTGCGCTCAAAACGCGCAGCATGGCAGTAACGGTGCTGGTGGGGATATTGGCCTCGGCCGTGTTAAGTTTTATATTTTAAAGTTCAGCCCACTCAAAGTATTATTTCAGAGAAGCGGGATTGGGGAAATTTTCAATGCTGTAATGCTGTCTTGTTCTTCTAATTTGTGATCTTAAATTGCAGAGAAAGATTGTTCAACCTATCCACCACCCGGGCCAGCCTGCGGGCCGCATTGTTTATTTCCGCCAGCTCCGCCATTTCTTTTTGATCTTTTTCCCCGGCGGTGGAACTGTAGCTTTGAATATGGGCCAAAATAAGCTGGCTGCTTTTGGCCATTTCCATGGTGCTCAGGTGGACCGTCCGGAAAAGGTTGGTCAGGTGGGCGGTCATGGTGTTAAACGCCTGGGCCAGGCTACCCAGCTCGTCCTGCCTGCGCACCGGCACCTTGTGGGTGAAGTTGCCGGTGGCGATATGCCGGGTAGCCTCCATTAAGTCATTAATGGGCAAGCGTAAGACACGTTTGCTGATGATATGTGCCAGCATGATTCCCGCATACACCGCCGCCAGCAAAACCAGGGCCATAGTGAGAGCAAGATCGCGCATATACTTTTTCGTCCGTTCCTGATCCATCTGGATATAAAAATAGCCCAGCAAACTGCCTTGGGCGGTTTTTACCGGGGCGCCAATCACCGGGCCGAGGGAAGCGCCCTTTTGAAAAATCGCCGGTGAAAAAGATCCTTCAGAAACAGTTTGGCCAATCAAAAGGGGATTGGTATGGGCCACTATTTTCCCGCCGGAATTAACGATGGCCGCTTCCCCGATATCTTCATTTGCCTTCAGGTCACTAAAGAGCTTGTTTAAAAGCTGCGGGTCGCCGGCCTGGAGCCGTTCGGCCGCCAGGGCGGTGACGGCACAGGCGACGGCCTCGCCCTTTTCTTTTATTTGCAGCTCCATGATTTGCTGGATGCGGGCGTAAGTAGAACAACCGATCGCAATAATGAGAAAAGAAATTAACAAGCCAAAGTAGATACTTATCTTGGCAGCCAGGGAAATTTTTCGCTCCGGTTTTTTCATTTTTTTCATTGCGGATTCACCTCTTTTTAAGAAAAACTGAGCGTGTCCCCCGGCACCGTACCGGTGCCCAAGACAACGCCGGCGGGCAGCTCCACCACCCGGCGCGCCCCGGGCACCGGCAAGGTAAACCGGTAAGGAGGGAGGTTGACCAGGGTTTTGAGCACCGCCCCTTTTTCATCAAGAAAAACCACATCAATATTAAAACATAGAAAGCAGGTGTGAACGGCCCGGCATTTTTCCAGAACGAGCGCCTCCCCGGGTTCCATTTTCCGCTTTCCGATCAGCCCCTTCAACCGCGACCAAAAATTTGCCGCCACCCGCACATCCTGGGCCAGCAACACGCTGCGGGTTAAATTAAACAGGCGCATCCCTTAAAAACCTCACCTGGCAAAAACCTTGCTGATTTGAATCACCGCCGGTCCCAGGAGAACCAGGAACACGGCGGGAAAAATAAAAAACACCATCGGGAAAAGCATTTTCACCGGCGCCTTCATTGCTCTTTCTTCGGCCCGCTGGCGCCTCTTGCTCCTCATTTGCGCCGACTGCGCGCGCAGCACGTTGCCGATGCTGATCCCCAGCCTGTCGGCAACGATGATGGAACCGGCAAACGAGGAAAACTCGTCCACCCCCAGCCTTTCGGCCGCGTCCCGGAGAGCCTCGCGGCGCGGTTTGCCCATGTTTATTTCCCGCAAGATCTGCGAAAATTCTTCGGCCAGCAAGCCTTTCTTTTTCTGGGCCACCTTCAAAAGGGCGCCGTCAAAGCCCAGCCCTGCTTCCACGCTT
>DYES01000072.1 GCA_020725585.1 Desulfovirgula sp. | reverse complement strand
TGGTAGAGGCCGCTGGTTCGAGTCCAGTCGCTCCGACCAAAAAAAGCAGCTTTACTGCTTTGGTAAAGCTGCTTTTTTGTTTTTGTCTTTGTTTTTACGTATGGGTTTTATCTAGGAATTCTTTATTAAGCCAGGCCATGCGCCACTTTGGCCGCCTTGACGGTATTGAGCATGAGCATGGTGATGGTCATCGGTCCTACCCCGCCGGGAACGGGTGTAATCATGCTGGCCTTCTCCTTGACGGCCTCGAAATCCACGTCCCCGCACAGGATAGCCTTGCCTTCCGGAGTCATGCCGATCCTGTTTACGCCCACGTCAATAACCACGGCTCCTTCTTTGACCATGTCCGCGGTAACCGCCTTTGGACGGCCGGCGGCCACGATCAGGATATCCGCTCTTCTGGTGTGCTCGGCCAGGTTCTTCGTCCCCGTGTGGCAAATGGTCACAGTGGCGTTTGCCCCCTTTGCCTTCTGCGCCATCATCATGGCGATAGGCTTGCCCACGATGTTGCTTCTTCCCACCACGACGACTTCCGCACCGTCTGTCTGAACCCCTGACCTGATCAGCATCTGCTGGATGCCGAAGGGTGTGCACGGGTAGTAATTCGCCTCGCCGATCATCAGTTTTCCAACGTTGACCGGGTGGAAGGCGTCGACGTCTTTATCCGGGTTAATGGCGTATAGCACCTTGTTCTCATTGATGTGTTTGGGAAGGGGCAGCTGCACCAGGATACCGTGGATCAAGGGATCTTTGTTGTATTTATCAATCAGGGCGAGAAGTTGATCCTCGGTAATATCGGCCGGCTGATTGTCTTGTACCGAGTAAAAGCCCAGCTCTTTGGCCGTTTTTTGTTTTCCCGTCACGTAACTTACGGAGGCCGGGTTGTCTCCAATAAGGATGGTCACCAGCCCGGGGGTAAGATTGTGTTTTTCTTTTAGGCTTTTCACCTCCTCTTTGATTTCCTCCCGAATTTGCTTTGCAATCTCCGTCCCGCTGATAATTTTTGCGGCCATTTTACCCTCTCCTTTCCGAATCAGGAATTATGTATTTCCAATACGTCCCTTATCCGCCGCTTAATTTAACCTCACTTTTCTGTTCAGCCATTGGGCTCTCTTTTCTGCTGTCCTCTACCAGGCAGAGAAGGCTGCCTCTATGCAGCTTTACCTCCACCGATTCCCCGCTGTTAACTTCCTCCGCACTGCGGATTACGCCCGGCGTCCCTGGTTTCGTACAGATGCTGTAGCCGCGGGCCAGGGTCGCCAGGGGACTTAAGGTTTCCAGGCGCCCGGCCAGTACGGCCAGGCCGTTTTGTTTTTGTTCCAGGGTGCTGTTGATGGCCTGAATCAGCCGCTGGTGCAGAAAATCCACCTGTTGCTGCCGGCTGAAGCATATTTCCTGTGCCGGCCGCCGGAATACGGAACGGTCCAGAACAGTTTGCAGGCGCCGGCGATACTGTTTTATATATTCCGCCATGCTCCGGCAAAGGCGCTCCCGGATCGTTTTCAGGTACCTGCTCACCTCGTCTTTAGCCGGCACGACGAGCTCGGCGGCGGCGGACGGGGTTGGTGCGCGGACATCGGCCACGAAATCGGCGATGGTGAAATCAGTTTCGTGGCCTACGGCCGAAATAACGGGAATTTTGGAATTAAAAATGCTGCGCGCGACTATTTCCGTGTTAAAAGCCCAGAGTTCTTCAAGCGAACCCCCGCCGCGCCCGGCAATAATGACATCAACGTTGCCCGCTTGATTCAGCCATTCGATGGCCCGGGCAATTTCCCCCGCGGCCGCTTCCCCCTGAACAGACACGGGAACAAAAACAATTTCAAGGCCCGGCCAGCGGCGGTTAAGGATTTTGACCATATCCCGGATCACCGCACCCGTCGGCGAGGTGACGATGCCGATGCGCCGGGGCAAAAAGGGCAACTTTTTCTTGCGCCGGGCGTCAAACAGCCCCTCTTGCTGAAGCCTGTTCTTTAGCTGGGCAAAGGCTAAATAAAGCGCGCCGGCGCCGTCCGGCTCCATTTCTTCCGCATAAAGCTGGTAGGTGCCGTCACGCTCGTAAACCGTAACGTAGCCGCGCACCCGGACGGCCAGCCCGTTTTTGGGCTGGAAAGGCAGCTTTGCGCACCGGGAGCGAAACATGATGGCCCTAATGCAGCATTGCTCGTCTTTCAAAGTAAAGTACAGGTGGCCGCTTGCCGCCAGCTTGCAGTTGGATATTTCCCCCCTTACCCACAGGCCGATAAGCAGGGGGTCTTTGTCCATCAGGTCTTTTATGTAGACGGTCAGCTCGCTTACCGTAAGGAGCTTTTTTACCGATGGATTTAACTGCTTTAACTGCATAATTTTGTTCTCAATTCATTTCATCCCTGATGTTTGGGAGGTTTTTAAGACTCTCCCTTTTTGGCCATCAGGTACTGGTGAATGGATTTGGCCGCCACGCGGCCGGCACCCATGGCCAGAATAACGGTCGCCGCGCCCGTAACCACGTCGCCCCCCGCGAATACGCCCGGCTTGGAAGTGGCTCCCGTAGCTGGGTCGGCCACGATGTTCCCTTTTTTGGTTACATCCAGGCCTTTGGTGGTTCTGGGCACCAAAGGATTCGGCCCCTGGCCGATGGCTACTACGACCGTATCCACTTCCATGATGAATTCCGAGCCGGGAATCGGAACGGGGCTGCGCCTGCCGGAAGCATCGGGCTCGCCCAGTTCATATTTCAAGCACTCCATGGCCTTGACCTTCCCGTTTTCGTCCGCCAGAATCCTGGTGGGGCTGGTTAAAAAGGCAAACTTAACCCCTTCTTCAATGGCGTTTTCCACTTCTTCGTGGCGGGCAGGTAATTCGTTTTTAGAGCGGCGGTAAACAATCCAGGATTCTTCAGCGCCCAGCCGTAAAGCCGTCCGCGCCGCGTCCATGGCCACGTTGCCGCCGCCCAGGACGGCCACCTTCTTGCCGATTTTAATGGGGGTGTCCCACTCGGGGAAGAGGTAGGCCTTCATGAGGTTCGTCCGGGTTAAAAACTCGTTGGCGGAATACACGCCGCAAGAATTTTCGCCCGGGATGTTCATGAAATAAGGCAGGCCCGCGCCCGTCCCGATGTATACGGCCGCAAACCCTTCTTCGTTCATCAGTTCATCTATCGTAGCAAATTTACCGACCACGGAATTTACTTCGATGTTTACCCCCAGCTTTTTCAGGTTCTCAATTTCCGCCTGCACTACCCGCTTGGGCAAACGAAACTCGGGAATTCCGTACATGAGCACTCCCCCGGGTACGTGCAGGGCTTCAAAAATGGTCACCTGGTGGCCCAGCTTGGCCAGGTCGGCAGCGCAGGTAAGCCCTCCGGGGCCGGATCCCACCACGGCCACCTTAAAGCCCGTAGGCGGCGCCACTTCCTGGGGAAAAACTCCCTGGGCCAGCTCCCAGTCGGCGCAAAAGCGCTCCAGGCGGCCGATGGCCACCGGCTCATTTTTTTTGCCCAGGGTGCAGTATTTCTCGCACTGGTTCTCCTGCGGGCATACCCGGCCGCAAACCGCCGGAAGGGCGTTTTTCTCCTTAATCTTTTTGATGGCGCCGGCAAAGTCCCTTTCGGCAATTAATTTAATAAACGCCGGGATCTCCACTTCCACCGGGCAGCCCTGACGGCAGGGCTCTTTTTTGCACTGGAGGCAGCGGTTTGCCTCCGCCACGGCAGTTTCTTCATCGTATCCCAGGGCCACTTCGTCAAAGTTTTTCACGCGCGCCGCCGGGTCCTGGGCGGGCATGGGATGCTTTTTCGGGATGATTTCTTTCTTTTTCTTCGGCTCTTGCAACTCTGCCATTATTGACCACCTCCGCAACCGCAGCCGCAGCTACAGCCGCCGCTGCTTTGATAACGCTCCAGCGAAAGTTTTTCTTCTTCCAGGAAAAATGCGTTACGGCGCGCCAGCTCGGCAAAATCCACCTGGTGCCCGTCGAATTCCGGGCCGTCCACGCAAACAAACCTGGTTTGCCCGCCGACGGTAACCCGGCAGCAACCGCACATCCCCGTACCGTCAACCATGAGCGAATTCAGGCTGACGATGGTCTTGAGCCCGTATTCCCTGGTCAAATTGCAGCAGGCCCGCATCATCGGCTGGGGGCCGATGGCCAGGACCAGGGCAATTTGCTCCTTTCCTCTCTCCTCAATAACGTCTTTTAAAACATCGGTAACGAAACCCTTTCTTACGTAAGAGCCGTCATCCGTGGTAACAAACAGCTCGCTGCACGCTTCGCGCATTTTTTCTTCCCAGAAAATGAGCTCTTTCGTCCGGGCGCCCATAATGCCGATGACGTGATTGCCGGCTTCCTTCAGTGCTCTGGCGATGGGAAAGACGGGAGCCACGCCCACCCCGCCGCCGACGCAGATAACTGTGCCGAAATTTTCGATGTGCGAGGGGGTGCCCAGCGGACCGACAAAATCCCGGAGGCAGTCGCCGGCTTCAAGCCTCCCCAGTCGCCTGGTGGTTTTGCCCACTTCCTGGAAGACAATGGTAATGGTTCCCTTTTCGCGGTCGAAATCAGCAATAGTCAAGGGAATGCGCTCGCCTTCCTCGTGGGTGCGCAGGATGACAAACTGCCCGGGTTGACATTTTTTAGCTACTTTTGGCGCTTCAATGACCATTAGTTTGATGATGGGCGAAAACACCTGCTTTTCGAGAATTTTGTACATAAAAAACCTTTCCCCTCCCTTTTGGATATTTCTTTTTGCTATCTCTATTACTTCGCGCAAAATCCCCTAATTCCTGCCTCTAAGGGAAATAATGAAACCAATTTTAAAACAGAAAAAACTGCTTTCGTCAAGCAGTTTACGAAGTAACCAAAATTAAGGTAATTTAAGACGGCAAATAACTGGCCGGATCTCTTGCCACCTTCCCCAGAATGCCGTTTATAAAGCGGCTAGAGTCATCGCCGCCGTAAACCTTGGCGAGCTCTACCGCTTCGTTCACAGAAACCGCCACCGGAATATCTTCGCAATAAAAAATTTCAAACAGGGCCAGGCGGATGAGGTTGCGGTCGACGGCGGCCATCCGGTCGATTTCCCAGTCGTGGCTGACGCGGGAAACGACCTGATCAATGGACTTTAAATGCGCCAGGGTGCCAAAAATCACCCTTCTGGCGAAGGCCAGATCCTCCTGGCTAAGCGGTTTTTCCCGCGCCGCATATTCTGTAGCTGCTTCCGGTGCGGCTCCGCCAACGTCCACCTGGAATAAAACCTGCAAGGCAAGTTCCCTGGCCTGCCTTCTGCTCATAAATAACCCCGCTTTTTTTCAAAAGCCGCCGTAAGAGCTTTTCAATCTTTTCGGAAAAGCCGGGCCACCGTTTCTTTCAGATCGATGCGCTCATCGATGCGCTTGCCTATATAATACCCTATTCCCACACAGAAAGCAATAAAAAAGGTCTTTAAAAACCCGTATTTAATAATCAGCAGTGCGAAAACCAAACCTAAAGCAATGCCGATTATTTTGCCCCGATGTTTAGTAATAATATCCATGAAGTCCATTGCCTGGCAGCACCTCTTGCCTCTTTTTTAAGAGGAGCTATTCTACCCGCGGCTTGCGGGCCGAAATACTGTTTACAAAAACGTGCACCTGCTGAACGGCAATCCCCGTTACGGCCAGAATCTTTTCTTTTACCTGTTCTTGAATGGCTTTTGAAAGATCGGGGATTTGTGTGTCGGGGGTTACCGTGGCCTGCACACTGATGCCCACCCCCTGCGGCAGCGCCAACACTCTGGCGCGCACGTCGTGAACGCCGCTGTTTTGGGCCACCACTTTTGCCGCCAGGTCTTCCATTGCCGTCAGCGCAACGCGCACCTGTCCCATAGCTCCTTCGTGGACAATTACGTGCTTACGGGCGGGCTTGATGTTCGCCCAAAAAAGCCTTGCTCCCATGAGGATAAGCAGTCCCAGGAAGAAGATTAAAACTATTTCCGGCCGGACCGGCAATTGATTATAAAGGGGCGCCAGCAAAGACCAATCCAGCCAGCCGGCCAAGAAAGGTATCGCGGTTAGAAAGCAGATGGTCAAGGCCAGAGTATACACAAAAAGCAGGCCACGGTCGAAAGGCTGCACAGTTTTTTAGCCTCCCCTACGAAAGTTCCCGGAGCTCCCTATTCTTTCACTTCCGTTCCGCTAAAGGTGACTCCCTGGATGTTTACGTTCACTTCCACAACATTTAAGCCGGTCATTTCCTGGACGGCTTTCTTTACCTTTTGCTGAATCTGGGACGCAACCTCCGGAATTTTACTGCCGTACTCGATCACCACAAAAATATCGATGGCCGCTTCTTTTTCGCCCACATCTACCTTCACACCTTTGGAAAGGTTCTTGCGCCCTAACATTTCCGTAATGCCGCCCACGATTCCCCCGCTCATCCCGGCCACGCCAGGCACCTCCGTAGCGGCCAGGCCGGCAATGATCCTTACCACTTCGTCAGCGATCCTGATGGAGCCGAGGCCCGTCTGTTCCTGCTGGACTACAATTTCCTTTTTTTCTTCCACGCGCGTGAAACCCCCCTTAAAAAATTACCCTTAATTTAAAGAACATGCTTCTATTATACTGTAACCGCCGCCCTTTAGCAACCCTTGGCAAAATTGAGTTTTCATGGCTCTTTCAGGATCACGTTTTGGGAATAACGATGATGTTTTGCTCCCCAACGCCTGTTCCCCAAGAAACCACTTCGCAAATCCTGGCGACGTCCTCGGCGGAAATTTTGGCCGGTTCCTTGCCCTTGAGCGGCTGGACGATTACAGTTACCCCTTTTTCCTCAATACAGACGGTGGCGTCTTGATATCCCTTCGCCCGGATTAAATGCTCCAGTTCCGTTTCCTTAGCCAGTTTGTGGCTGATGGCCAGAAGTTCCTCTTGGGCTTTCTTGCGCGCCTGCTCACTGGCGGAAGGACTGTTGATGATTTCCCGCAAAAGCTCTATTTGCCGGCCGCGCGTGCGTTCGCGATCCAATCGGTATTCAATGAAAAAATCCAGGTTATTTTTGTCGGCGGTGATTGCCCGGGACGAAGGACCGGCTGCTCCTGGCGCGGACTGGGGAGGCGGGCTAAAGGCCCGCTCGAGCTGGACGCTTTCAACGGCCGCCGCCTTTTCCTTTTTCAGCAGCCTGGAGGGGATTTCGAAAAGACCTGCGAAAAGCAGCCCTGCGCCCAGGAAAACAAAGAAAAAAAGATAAAGCAAGCGCTTGCGAACAATTACGGTAAGCATATTATTCTCCCCCTTCGGCAGGCAAAACCAGAATTTTTTGCGGTTCTGCGCCCAGGGCCACCTGCACGGCCTTGAATAAATGCGCCTTGATGACCGGGTTCTTTGCCCCTTCCGCCACCACCAGCACGCCGGCAATGCGCGCGGCCTGCTCCTCCTCGACGACGGGAGTTTCTTTCTGGCCGTCACGGAGCACAACAAGCTGCTCATTGCCGGTGTTTTCGGTGATCAGCCTGGCTCCGCCCGCCTGATCTTTTTCTTCCGTGGTTTTTCGGCCGGTGGTGGTGTTGATGGCGTACTTATCCCGCTTGGAGCTGGCCAGGCGCACCGTCACGTCCACTTTTCCCGCGCCCTCCACCTGACTGAGCATTTTTTTGAGCCTGGCGGCTAAAACTTCTTCCTCCTGGGCCATTGCGGAACGAAAAGCGGGCTTTTCCTCCCCTCTTGCAACCGCCGTCTCCGGGGCGCTCTGGCCGGGACGGTGGCTATTGCCGATTAAAATCAAAGCCACGCCCAGGATAATTGCGCCCGCCAGCCAGATAATCTTTTGCCTTTGCTGTTTCGGGGGGTAATCACCGTTCTCCCCGCCCACCACTTTTTTCCACCAGTCTTTCATTTTCAGCCCTCCTCTCGATTCTTTGTCTCTGGTGCCTGGTTCCCCTCAAAAACCTTCACCTGTTCTTGAGAAAGCCCGTAAAAATTCGCTATCGTCGTTTTTAACTTATCTTTGACTGCAGAAGATAAGCACTGCGCCTGATCCGGCCGCTCCCGAACAAAAGATTCTTTTTTCTTTTGCTCTCCTACCTCGATTTTGATCGGTTCGGCAAGCGTATTCCGCTCCTGTGCGGGAAGCCGGGCGCCGCTTGCCGCCAGCCTGATCTCCTTGACCTGGCCGAACTTTGGATTGCTTTCTTCGTCGTAAATATCCACCTCTACCCAGAGGACCTCCACTTCTCCGCTTAAGCCGGCAAGGGCGCTGACCTGGCGGGCCAGCGAGCGCCGGTATTCTTCGCCCGCCCTTTTCAGGTGCTCCTGGCTTACTTTTTTTGCGCTGGCCATGATTTCACTCAGCCCGGCGGCACCGGGTTGCCTCACGCCGATCGCCTGTTCGGGCAGTTCCCGCGCCCAATCCCCCCGGAGCAGGCTGCCCAGCGCACCGAGCACGGTAATGATCACCAACAGCCCCATCACCAGCTTGGTGTAACGCTTCATCTCCCCCGCCGGAAGAAGCATTTCCAAAAAGGTGGACAGGATGATAATGACAATCAGGTTTTGGACGAGCAGGCGAATTATCTCCAAGGAATTTTCCCCCCTGCCGGGTCAGCGCAGCATAACGGTAAGATTACCTACGCCGATGAGGATGGCGATGGTGAAAAAGAAGAGCAGCCCTACGACGGAGACCACGGCAAAAACCATCATCAGGCTGGCCCCCAAATCATTTAAGCAATCAACCACCTGCCCTTCTCCTACGGGCTGCACCAGGGCGCCGGCAAGTTTGTAAATTAGAGCCAGGGTAAGTATTTTGAGCAGGGGAAGGCCCATGATCAGGAGAACGATGATCATTCCGGCAATCCCCGCGGCGTTTTTAATTAGTAAAGAGGAGCTGACGATGGCTTCCAAAGCGTCGGAAAACATCCCGCCTACGATGGGGATAAAGGCGTCCACGGCAAACTTGGCCGTGCGCAAGGCAATCCCGTCGCCTACGCCGCCCGCCACTCCGCGGATGGCCAGCAGGCCCAAAAAAATAGTGCCAAATACACCCAGTATCCCCAGGGCAATGGTTTTCAGGAGGCCGGCCAGATGGGACACCCGGAACTGCGGCGAAAGATTTCCGGCTATGCTCAGCACGGCGGCAAAGAAGATCAGCGGCAGGACAATATTTTTGGTGAGCGTGCCGATAACGGTCAGGCTGGCCAGAATAACCGGGTGAAAGATGGCGGCCGAAGCGACTCCCCCCATGGCCACCAGCAAAGTAAGCAAAAGGGGCAGCAGGGCCTGCATAAAAGAAACCATCTTGTCCACCACTTCCCGCCCGCTATTTACGGCCAGGGCGAAAGAGCCCAGGGCCAGGCCGATCATGACCAGGTAAACCACGGTATAACTCAGCTGGCCGGTTGTTCCCCGGTCAAAGGCAACGGTAAGGTTATGGAGAACGGCGCAGATAATCGCCAGGATGATCAATTTTCCCAAGAGTGCGGAGTTGGCCACCACTTCCCGGAAAAAGCAGGCGAGCACGCTCTGCAGGATGCCGGCCGGGGTCAGGTCGAGCTCTCCCTTGGCCAGCTTGAGCAAAAGATCCTTAAAGCTAAGCTCCGGCACAGATTTTTGAATTTCACCGTCCAGGCGGCTGATGTACTCTTCGATTGTTTGTATATTCAACTCGGGCCGGCCTGCCGGATCGTCTTGCCGGCGGTCCGGCAGTGGGCTAAAAGAAACTGGTTCGCCTGCCGGCGGGAGGCCGGCGGCGGGGGCAGGGACCGGCAACAGCAGGAAAGCAAAAAAGAAAAGCCACATTATTTTTCTCATTTTCTTCACCTCAGGGCACCAGTTTCAGCAAAGCCTGCAGCACCGCGGCTAAAATGGGCACGGCCAAGATCAATACCAGCACCTTGGCGGCAAATTCTATTTTTACGGCCAGCGCGCCTTCTCCGGCATCGCGGCAGATTTGCGCCCCAAACTCGGCTATGTAAGCAATGGCGAGAATTTTTAAAATGGTCGCCAGGTAAATGGCATGCAGGTCAGCCCGTTCGGCCAGCTCTTTTAAGACGTCGATTACCGCGCCGATTTTTCCCAAGACGAGAAAAAAAATCATAATTCCCGCGGCAACGCTCACAGTAACGGCGATTTCGGGCTTACTCTGCCGGATGGTTACGGCCAGAACCGCCGCCACTATTCCTATGCCGACAATTTGCATAATCTCCATGCTTTTTTAGCTCCTTGCTAAAAAAGTTTAAAGACTGACCTGACCTGTTCAAAAAAATTTCCCAGCAACTGGATAACCCAGATTAAAACGATACCCAGGCCTCCCAGCGTGGCCAAAAAGGCGTAATCTTCCTTGCCGGAATTTTTCAGGATGTAATGCGCTGCGCCGACCAAAATGCCCACGCCGACAATTTTAAAGATCAGGTTGAGATCGTACCCCATTTTTTCCACCTCTTTTCAGTATAGAAGCAGGACAAGGACCAGGCCGCCCAAAAAGCCCAGATAGTTCCAAAGCTTTACGTATTTAAAAGCCGCGTTCTGCGCCCGGGCTATTTCCGCACCGATTTGCTCGCTGGCCAGGCGGAGGTGTCTGACCTGATCCTGGCGGTCCGAAATCCCCAACGCCCTCCCCAGGTTGCCCAAAATAACCAGGTCGCTTTTCGTGAGCGCCGCTTGCGGGTAAAAATTCTTTAATGCCTTGTCCCAGGCCTCCTGGGCCGTGCAGCCGGGCGTGGCGGAAAGCTCCTTCAAAGCATACGCAAACAAAGGCCGTACGCGCTGATCCGCTCTGGCGGACAGGGAAAGCAAAGCATCCGCCAGCGGGGTGGCCGCGTAGGCAATTTCCGTTTCCAACATCTGCAGAGCGGCCTGCAGGCTGCGCAGTTCCTCGGGCCGAAGAGCGTAGCTGCGGGCGATGAAAACGCCGATTAATCCAAAACTGAAAATAATCACCAGCGAACCCATTAGTTTAAGCACGGCAATTCGACCCTTTCCGCAGGGGAAGCATAGATCTGCCGTCGATGATTTGCTCCACCGTTCCGGTGCCGGAAGAGCGCCCCAGCAGCACGTAACGCTCGATCACCTTCAGGTTAAGCAAGTAATTCAGGGAAGGCCTGGCGGCCAGTTCGGCCAGCGACGATCCGTGCACCGTAACGATTACCTTGACCCCCGCGTTAAAAACTTCCTCTAGGGCAGCCACGTCCTCGCGGCTGCCGATTTCATCGGTAGCGATGACCTGGGGGGCCATCGCGCGCAGCAGCATGATCATCCCTTCCGCCTTGGGACACCCGTCCAGGACGTCTGTCCGTAAACCAACGTCGCGCTGGGGAACCCCCCGGTAGCAGCCGGCCACTTCCGATCGCTCGTCGACCAGGCCGACGTTTAAGCCCGGAAAATTCAACTGCGGTATGCCGCTGCTGATCTGCCGGACCAGATCGCGTAAAAGAGTGGTTTTGCCGCAGCGCGGCGGAGAAAAAATTAACGTGTGATAGATATTGAGCGCCCGGCAATCGAGCAGGTACGGCAAGACGGGTTCAGCGATACCCCTGACCTCCCGGGAGATGCGGATATTCAGGCTACAGATGTGTTTGAGCGTTTTCACCCGCCCCTTTTCCACCACCGCTTTTCCCGTCAGGCCCACCCGGTGACCGCCCGGTAAAGTGATGAACCCGTTTTTTATTTCTTCTTCAAAGGCGTACAAAGAGCATCCGCTGACCAGCTGGGTAACCCGCTGAATGTCGTCCTTGGTAACCAGGTAAGCCTGGGTGCAATCTTTGACTGGCCCGCCCTGGGGACCGACCATTTGGTCCGCGCCGGGCAGGCCGATGATCAGCGGCTTGCCCTGCCGGAGGCGAATTTCCTCCAGTTTCTCCAGGACCGCCCCCGGGAGGTTGGCAATAATTGCGGCCAAAGCTGGGGGCAAAAAGGGTAAAATTTCCTGCCAGGGTGCCGGCCGGGGCCCTCCGGCGTCTTCTTCCGCGACCGGCCTGCCGTTCGGCTGCCCGGCAGCAGCCCTCCTGGGGAGCAGATGCGCTTTTTGCACCTGTTTGTCCCTCCCTTTATCCCATAGGTATGGCGGCCGGCGCTGTTTTATTCCAGAACCTTTTTGTCGAAAGCGCACGGCAAAGAACAGGTCCAAAATTATTTGACTCCGGATAGTTTTGCCCATATGTTTCTTAGTGCGTCCTTAAATAAAAAACGGCGCCTTTTGCTAAACAAAAGCACCGTTTAACGATTTCTTTTAGATAAGGCTTTAGTCAGGCGAACCCTCTTTAATCCAGCTCATAAGGCCAGGCCTGCAGGCCGCCTTCTAAAAAGCGGACGTTTGCAAAGCCGGCTCCTTCCAGGATGCGCTGTGCTTCGTAGCTGCGGCTGCCGACAGCGCACACAACAATTACCTCTTTCCCCTGGGGGATCTCGCCGACCCGCCGGCGCAACTCGCCGATGGGGATTAACAGCGCGCGCTTATCTTCAATGTGCCCCGCCCTGTATTGTGAAGGGGTCCGTACGTCCAATAAAACGAAATCATCTTGACTGTTTAGCTTGCTGTATAATTCTTGAGCGGTGATTCCTTTGGCGATTCCCTGCGCTTTGTTGCGCGCCGTATTGACGCAATGGTGGACGGGATCCAGGGGCGTGCTGAAAGGCGGAGCGTAGCCCAAATCCACGTGGGCCAGGTCGTCAATCCCCGCTCCGTAGTTGATGGCGCAGGCCAGCACGTCGATCCGTTTGACCGCATCCCCTTCACCAACCGCCTGGGCGCCGAGAATTCGCCCCGTTTTCGCCTCCGTAATCAGTTTCAGCAGGAAACGGCCGTGCTCCGGGTAGTAATGCGTCCGGTCATGAGTGCCGATGGTAGCAACGGAGACAGAAAAGCCGGCTTCTCGGGCCTGCTCCTCGCCCAAGCCCGTTCTGCCCACATTGATGTTCATCAGTTTTAACACGGTAGTGCCCAGCACTCCGGGAAATTTACTTTTTCCACCCACCACGTTGTCGCCGACCACCCTGCCCTGCCGGGCGGCAATAGAGGCCAGCGGAAGGTAAACCTTCCGCCTGGAAACCAGGTGGAGGTTTTCCACGCAATCCCCCAGCGCGTAAATGTCCGGGTCGTCGGTTTGCAAATATTCGTTTACGGAAATGGCGCCGGTTTCTCCAATGGTCAGCCCCGCCGCCTTCGCCAGCTCCACGTTGGGGCGCACCCCGACCGCGATGATCACCAGGGCGGCGTCCAGGGCGCGTTTTTCCGTCACCACCCGCGTCACGCGGCCGGCTTCGTCCCCTTCCAGGCGCAGCACCTTTTCGCCCAGGTGAAACTCCACGCCCCGCTCCTCAAGCCTGGCTTTTAACACGGCAGCCAGGTCCGCGTCCAGCATCCCGGGTAAAATTTGCTCTTGCAATTCAACCACGGTGACGAACATTTTTCGCCTGACCAGTGCGTCCGCCGCTTCCATGCCGATCATGCCGGCGCCGATGATGACCGCGTCGTCGACGTTTTCGATTTGGTCCATAATCTTTTGTACGTCATCGGGGTGGTTTAAACGGTGCACTCCTTGTAAGCCGATCCCTTCAAAGGGCGGAACCACGGGAACCGATCCGGTGGCCAGGACAAGCTTATCGTAGGGGATCACGGATTCCCGGCGGGTGGCCAGATCTACCGCCGCCACTTCTTTTTTCCGGCGATTTATGGCCACGGCTTCCGTAAGCGTGAACACGCGTACGTTTCGCTCGCTGAGGAAAAATTCCTCGTCTCTTTTCACTCCGTAAGGAGTGGTAAACAATTCTTGAAAGTCTTTTACCTGGCCTGCAAGATAAAAGGGCATGCCGCAGCCCGCGTAGGAGATCAGCCGGCCGCGTTCGACGATTGCAATTTCAGCCTGGGGCGAAAGCCTGCGCGCGCGGGCGGCAACTTTCGGGCCGGCCGCCACTCCTCCGATGATAACTATTTTTTCACCCATTTTTTATTTCCCCCCTGATTGCTTAGGCTTGCACACCGCAGATATTCTAACCCTTTTCAGCAGTATAAGTCAAGGGTAAAACCGAAATCTCCCCGTCCCCTTTCGTTCAGGGAAGCATTTTTACTGGCAAAGCCAAGGGGAAACCGTTAACCTCCCAAAAACGTCCTTTTAACCGTAAAAAATAACATTTAGGCTAAATATTCTTAATCATTGCCCAATTCTCATTTAAAATGAAAGACAGAGTTTTATATTATGAAACAAAAGGAGGCAAGCCTGGAAATGACTACTCACAAAATGGGTACCGGCCTGGTCCCGCCGCCGGTTAAACGCTTCCTTGACTGGGCCAAGGAAGATCCCGAAGGCTTCTGGGAAGACGCCGCCAACAAAGCGATCCACGACATCTACTGGTTTAAGAAATGGGAAAAAGTCTTTAGCTGGGAATACCCCACCTTTAAATGGTACGTGGGGGGGTTGACCAACATCAGCTACAACTGCGTGGACTACAACGTAAAAAGGGGGAGAGCGGGCAGGGCGGCCCTCATTGCCGAATCCGGGGAAACCGGAGAAAGCAAAACAGTCACCTACGGGCAACTGCTCACCCTGGTTAAGCAATACGCCGCCGCCTTAAAGGGCCTGGGCGTCCAAAAGGGGGACCGCGTGGCCATCTACATGCCCATGGGAATCGAAGCGGTGGTGGCCATGCTGGCCTTAGCGCGGATTGCCGCCGTGCACGTCGTCATTTTCGCCGGCTTTTCCGCCAACGCAGTGGCCGACCGGCTGGACATTTCCGGCGCCAGGTTCATCCTCACCCAGGACGAAGGTTCCCGCCGCGGCAAACCCGTGGAGCTAAAGAAAATCATCGACGAGGCCCTTGCCATTTGCCCCGGCCAGGTGCAAAAAGTAGTTGTCCTGAAAAGAAACAAAGAAACTCCTCCCCCCATGCAACAAGGAAGAGATATCTTCTGGGAAGAATTCCTGTCCCTGGGAGAAGGGCACACCGCCGAGGTTGTGCCGGTGGAGGCCAACGAACCTCTCTTTATGCTCCCCACTTCCGGAACCACCGCCAAGCCTAAGGTTACCGTCCAGAACCACGGGGGCTACCAGATTTACGTCTACTCCATGGGCAAGTGGATCTACGCCTTAAAAGAAGAAGACGTCTGGTTCTGCACCTCGGACATCGGCTGGATCGTCGGCCACAGCTACAACGTCTACGGCCCCCTGCTCTTTGGCTGCACTTCCATCCTTTACGAAGGCACCCCCGACTACCCCCGGCCGGACATGTGGTGGGAAATTGTCGAGCGCAACCGGGCCACGGGGTTGTGGCTCTCCCCTACGGGGGTTAGGGGCCTGATGAAACTGGGCATCGAGCAGGCCCGCAAGCACGATTTGAGCACGGTAGAAAGAATCTTTTGCGCCGGCGAGGTATTAAACCCCCCGGCCTGGCAGTGGCTGCAGGAAGAGGTCTTCCAGAATAAAATTCCCGTCATCGACCACATGTGGCAGACGGAAACCTCCGGCCCCATTTTCGCCAACCCCTACGGCCTGGGGCTGCTCCCCATCAAGCCGGGCTCCGCCTGCATCCCCGTCCCGGGAATCGTCGCCGATATCCTGGACGAGAAGGACGGCCGTTCCCTGGGACCGGGAGAAAAAGGGGTGGTGGTGATCAGAAGACCCTTCCCTGGCCTGACGCCCACACTCTGGGGAGAACCGGAAAGGTACCAGGCCGAGTACTGGGAAAGATACCCCGCCACCAAAGGCGCCTACTACTCCGGAGACGCCGCTTACTGGGACGAAGACGGCTACATCTGGTTTGCCGGGAGATCGGACGAAGTGATCAAGATTGCCGCCCACCGCATCGGCACCATTGAGATTGAAAGCGCTCTGATCGCCCACCCGGCGGTGGTGGAGGCAGGGGTTTCCGGAGTCCCCGACGAGTTAAGGGGAGAGGTGGCCTGCGCCTTTGTCGTTTTAAAGCCGGGTTACGAACCGTCGGAAGAGCTTAAGAAAGAATTGATTGAGCACGTTCGCAAAACCATGGGGGCCATTGTGGTGATCAGGGACATTGAATTTATTAAGGGGCTGCCCAAGACGCGCAGCGGGAAAATTATGCGCCGGGTAATGAGGGCGCTTTGGACGGAAAAGGAGATCGGGGATATATCAACAATTGAAGAGGAAGCCTCCGTGGAGGAAATCAGGGAAGCAGTGAAAAAGATGAAACAAACTTAAACAGGGCAGGCCGCCAAACGAGCAAAAATGGGAATAAAGGTGGGAGGCAACATTGTTCTCCCACCTTATATTACTCATGTCATTACTCATCGCTTTTGCGAGCAAGGCAACTAAATGTCCTCTTCCTCGCCGGTCCTTCCGGCAACTTTTCCTTCCAGCGCTTCGGGTTCGTCCGCCGTTTCCAGGTTGTCGTCGTTGATAAAAACTACCTCGTCGCAGTTTGGGCAGATGACTTCAATTCTCTCGTCATCTTCCAGGACATCCGAAGCGAAGCAAACGGTTTCCCCGCAGTTGGGGCATTCCACTTCCACGTAATCGGCGTCTTGGGCTAATTGGTTATTTCTTCGGTAAATCTCCTCTTCGAGGGTGGAAAGATCTTGATCGACGGTTTCCAGGTAATCTTCCAGCTCCTCCTGAGATTTCTCCAGCCTGTCGAAGGAATCAGCAAATTCCTGAAGAACACTGATAATACTTTGAAACAGTTTTCCTTCCGTGGTTTCGGGGTTCAGGTTCAAGCCGGACGATAAACCCTGCAAATAAGCCACTTTTGATTTGAGTTCAGGCATTTTTTAACCCCCTTGAACGCTGCCTTATATTTTTTCTTGATCATTATAAGAATATTATTTCTTCTGCGCGGGGGTCTTAAACATGTTCACTTTCCTAGACGCGTTTTAAATATAAGCCAGTGCGGGTGTCAATCTGCAGTACATCCCCCACATTCACAAATAAGGGGACCTGAACCACGTAACCTGTTTCCAGGGTGGCGGGCTTGGAACCACCCGTGGCGGTGTCTCCCCTAATTCCCGGGGCGGTGTCAATTACTTTCAGTTCAACGTAATTGGGCAAGTCAACGCCGATGGATTTACCCTGGTACATAACAATGTGCAGGGTCATGTTTTCCTTTAAAAATTTTACTGCGTCGCCCAGTTGCTCTTCGGTTAAGGGCATCTGCTCATAATTTTCCATGTCCATAAAATAGTAGTTACTCCCGTCGTTATACAGGTATTGGACTTCCCGTCTTTCCACGTGGGCGCGCGGGATTTTTTCCCCGGCGTTAAAAGTTCTCTCGATCACCGCTCCCGTACGCAAATTTTTCAGCTTCGAGCGCACAAAGGGCGAACCCTTGCCCGGCTTGACATGCTGAAAATCAATCACCTGGTAGGCTTCCCCGTCCAGATCAATAGTCAACCCCGTGCGAAAATCGTTGGTGGAAATCAAGTTAAAAACCCCCCCAAAAAATAAGGTTGATGTGAACTTTTCCAGGCGGGCTGATTGCAGTCCGCCGTTTTTTAGCCGCAAACGATCAATTCATCTTTGGGCGCGTGGGTGAGCAGCCGGCAGCCCTCTTCTTCCACCACGGCCATGTCTTCGATGCGGACGCCGCCCCATCCCGGCAAATAAATCCCCGGCTCTACGGTGACCACCATCCCGGCCTGCAAAACGGTTTCTTCCTTTTTGGAAAGCCGGGGGGCTTCGTGAACCACCAGCCCTACGCCATGGCCCGTACTGTGCCGGAAATTTTCCCCGTAACCGTATTTTTCGATTACTTCCCTCACCGCCTGGTCGACGGCGCAGGCCCCAACGCCCGCTTTGAGCGCGGCAAGGCCCGCGACTTGCGCTTCCAGCACAATCGCGTAAATTTTTTCCTGCTCGCGGCTAGGCGGTCCCAGGGAAACAGTACGGGTTAAATCAGAATAATATCCCTGGTACTCGCAGCCATAATCGATGGTCACAAGCTCCCCCGCCTGCAACATCTTATCCGAAGCCGTCCCGTGCGGCATTGCGCCCCGGGGACCAGAAGCCACGATGATCTCAAAGGAAATTTTTCGGGCGCCTCTTTTGCGCAAGAAAAATTCCAGCTCTAAAGCCACGTCTTCCTCCCGCACGCCCGGACGGATAAAATCCAGAATATGCCAGAAGGCATGATCGGCCAGTTCGGCCGCTCTACGCAAATTTTCTATTTCCGCCGGCTCCTTTATTTTTCTCAGTTCCTCTATCCAATCATATCCCGGGATAATCTTTACAGCTTCCGGCAACTTTTCCTGGAGGTCGATAAATTGTTTATAAGTCAGAAAGCCGCCTTCGCAGGCCAGGCTGTTCACCTTCAGTTGTCCGAGGAGTTCCGCCAGGGAGGCAAAGGTAGACTCCTTAACTTCGTAAATATTCCATCCCGGGCATTCGCCGGCCGCCTGCTCGAGATAACGGAAATCAGTAAGCAAATAACATTCCTGCCTGGTAATCAAAAGAGCTCCGGCGGTGCCTGTAAACCCGCTTAAATACCGGCGGTTTTCCGGCTGCGTAACGAAAATTGCCTCCACGCCCCGCTCCTTTAATTGCTCCCGGAGGCGTTCAATCCTTCCCGCCAAGCTGCCTTCTCCTCTTTTCCGCCAGGTTTACCGCCGCCCGGAGTGCAAGCAGGTAGCTGTCCAGGCCCAGCCCGCTGATCTGTCCGGCCGCCACCGGAGCAATGACCGAATGGCGCCGGAACCCTTCCCGCGCATAAACATTGGAAAGATGCACTTCGATGACCGGCACCGATACGGCCGCCACCGCGTCGCGCAGGGCCAGGCTGTAATGCGTAAAAGCGCCGGGGTTAAAAATTACGGCGGCCACGTTATCCTGCGCCTGATGCAGTCGATCTATCAGTTCTCCTTCATGATTTGATTGATAAAACTCTACCTGGATATTCAGCTCTGCAGCCAGATTTTGGAGAGAAGTGTTAATTTCCTCCAAAGTAAGCGAACCGTAAACATCCGGCTCGCGCCGGCCCAGGAGATTTAAGTTTGGACCATGCAAAACAAGGACACGCAAAGGATTCCTCACCTCTCGCCAAATCACCGCGGCGCTCCTCGCGCCTGCAAGTTAAGAATCAAAAAATATACCACCTCCCAGATTGCCGACTAATCTTTAGTGTCCGCTGACAGACAGCCGGGCGATCCGGATGGTGGGCGAACCGTAGCTGCCGAAAAATCTCAGGTCGTTCCCCACACCGTCCGCCTGGTGAAGCATCTCCTGAATGTTCCCGGCTATCGCCACCCCCCTCACCGGACGGGTTAATTCGCCGTTTTCAATTAAAATTCCTGTCGCGCCAACGGAAAAATCTCCCGAGATGGGGTTGGCGGTATGCATGCCGATGACATCCGTAACGTAAAAACCTTCCTGCAACTCGCTGATTAACTCACCCGGAGAAACGTTGCCCGGCTCGATAAAAAAGTTCGTGGTGCCCACTTCCGGAGTGCTTTTATAGGAGGTGCGGACGCCGTTCCCGGTTGAAAGAGTGTTATCCTTCGCAGCCGTATACGTGTTATGCAAAAACCCCTGCAGAACCCCCTCCTGGATTAACACGGTGCGGGACATCGGGCTTCCTTCGCCGTCAAATGGAGCGGAGGCAATTCCGTTCGGCAAAATACCGTCGTCAACCAGGGTTATTTTCTGCGCGGCGACTTGCCGCCCCACTTTTCCCCTAAACAGAGAGCGGCCCTTTTGAACGGCTTCCGCGGTGAGGCCCGGCGCCAACAGATTTAAGAAACCCACCGCCACGTAAGGGTCCAGGATTACCGGAATTTTCCGGGTGGTTACCGGTTTTGCGCCCAGCATTCGGACCGCCCGCCCGGCAGCTTCGCGCCCCAGCTCCCAGGGGTTTAAATCGTGAAAGCGCAAGCTGTGTTGAACGGCAAAGCCTGTCTGCTGGTCGCCGTTTTCTTCCGCCACCAGGGAGAGGTAAAGGCCGCAGTAAGTCGCCTGGTAGATGCTAGCCAGGCCTAAAGTATTCACCAGGGCGATCCTGGTTTGAACGTCCTCGTAAGCCGAACGCTCGCAGATTTTTACCCGGGGGTCGAAAGTCTTTCCCGATTCCTCCAGCGTTTTGGCCAGTTTTATCTTCTCCTCCAGGGGGGTATCCGGGATGGCGGGATCATCAAGAGCGAGGTTCGGATATTGGGGAGAGGGAGGGGGCAGCCGGCGGAACGGGTCTTCGGCAACCTCCCGGGCGTTGGCCAGCGCCTGCCGAACAATTTCCTCCAGGGCTTCTTTACTCAAATCAGAAGTAAAGGCAAAGCCCACTTTGTGCGCTACAATCACGCGCAGGCCCAGACCCTGTTCCCGGGCCAGCTTCATTGTTTCCACCTCTTGGTTGCGCACTTCGATCGCGATCTCTTTGTTCTCGGAAAGGTAGGCTTCGACCTCTGCCGCTCCGCAGCGCCTGGCCCGTTCGCAGACAAAACTGCCCAGGCTCAAAAAATCGCTTTCCTGAATCACTGGCTTTTCGCTCCTTCCCACTTTAGTATTATGCAATGGAAATGAGCCTATGCGGAGGAACGGCGCAAAAAACTTTCCCCGCCATGCGAGCTTTACACATTTGTTATTCTCCTTGCCCGCCATTTTTTCCTGCCGTGATTCCAGCAGCTTATTTTGCCCGGGGCGGCGGGAAACTTTTCAGATACAGCCCGCACGCCTACGCGTCCGGGTCGCTGCAGGCCAAGATTTTTTTCAAACCGCCCTTCCCTGCCGTTTTTAAAATATCTGCTGCCTGTATCACCTTCGGCACCCTTTTCTTTAGCGTGCCGTACGCCGGAATTCCCACCACGCACCCCCACCGCTCCTCTTCCCTACCCCTGATCTTTACGAAAAACCGGTAGTCGCGGCAGCACTTAACCGCTTTTTCCCTCATCTCCGGCAGGATCAGCCGGCGGCTCTCCCACAGCTTGTTGTCACGCATGGTAGACACCCGCCTTCGTGAGCGAAACGGCCCGGAAAATGGCCTTGGATCCAAACCTGCTGCGGATCAAATCACAGGCCTTCCCGCTGTTTTTTAGCTTTTCTCTTTCTCCAAAGAGGGTTAGTTGTTCAGCGCGGCGGGCGGCCAGACCGGGAACCGAAAAGTTTTTCGCAGCCGGTCATGTCTAAAAAGGCCTCGTCGATGGAAAAGGGCTCGCCTAAGGGAGTGAAGCTGCGCATGATGCGCAGGATGCGCAGGATGCGGGCGGAAAAGTGGACGTAGAGGTGATGCTGGGGCTGAAAATAGACTGCTCCTGGGCAAAGCCTTTGGGCTTCGTAGACGGTTATCCCGGTCTTGACCCCTTTGGCCTTGGCCTCGTAGCTGGCGGCCAGCACCACCCCGTGGCGCTTTGCCGGGTCGCCGCCGACAATCACGGGCCTTCCACTTTGCCCAGGATAACCGCATCAAGGGTGATGATGGGTTCCATGGCCCTGTTTTCAACTACACAAATATACCCTCTTCAGCCAGCCTTAAAGTACGTTCAGCTAAATAAAATGCATATCCTGATGAAGTTTTCTTGTTTTTTGCATTCAGATAGCTTAATTCACTTTTCATAAGGGAAAGTTTAGAAATATGGCCCATTTCAAACCTCTTTTTATCCCACTCAAACGCCTTTTTGGCATTTTCATAATTGATTATAGATAAACAATAGTCTTCTTGCTTTGCTTCCAGGTCTGCCAATAGATTGTAAACCATTTCCTTTAATTTTATCTCTTCATCTTCTAGCTGTAACTTTTTCTCTTCAATCTGGAGACCCAACAATATACTTTGATAATAATCATTCTCATCTTCTAACTCATCTTCGTCCTGCTCTATTTCGTTTTGCAGCTTTTTTAGAACATTATATTTTTGAAAAGCGTTTGACAATAATTGATCATATTTAGGCACCTCAACGGCGTCCGGTACGTTAAAAGGGACCAATTTTAATTCATCGTCATAACCCCTCCCCATCATGACATTCAATTTACCTTTCAGGGTTTTAATTAAGTGAGTTTGCTCCACTATTCTTTTTTTCTGATCGGCTACCTCTGCGGCCATTTGGTCTACTTTCTGCAGGCTGCTGCTGCCCAGATTTAATCTGGTTTTTTCCACATTTAACAAATTAAGCTTTAATTCGTATTCCTTGCCTGCCGTTAGAAGAGCATCTTCCTGATTTAATATTGTTACGTAAAGTCGATCAACTTCGAATTGCAGTTGCTTCTCGAAGTTATTCTTGTTTACGGTACTTTCATCGTAATTCATTTCGGCGCTTTCTATACTGTCTTCCAGTGCGCTTATCTTTTCGGACTGTGTTTCCATTTCTCTTTCAATATTTTGGATTTCTTCCATTATTTCATCCATCTGGGGAACAACGCTTTCGTCACCCTGGTTTAATTGTTCCTGGAGTGAGTAGTACTTTTCGTATAAGCTATTGTATCGGTTAAACAAATAGTTTGATTGGTAGTAAATATCGTTGCGCTGAGCCTCCAACTGGTACAGCTGATATTGCGCCTTTTTCACTTTTAGATCATATTTGGCTAAGTTGCGGCTGTTTGAATTGGCAAGCATCCTGGCCTGGTCTAACGTAATAACATTATCCTCAGAAGCATGTCCAGTTGCACAGAAGCTCAGGACAATCAGCATGGTTAGTAATAAGATTAGCTTTTTATTCATTTTTTTATCCCCTTTTACTCATATCTTAACGCTTCGATCGGGTTCAAGTCAGCGGCTTTCCAGGCCGGATAAAACCCGAAAAATATCCCCGTTAACACGGAAAATATTAACCCTAATAAAACCCCGTTTATTGATGGAAGGGATGGAAGCTCGAAATATTTTAAAACAGGTATGGAAAAAAAGCCGGCTATAACGCCAATTACTCCGCCTGCCAGGCTGATAATAACGGCCTCTATTAAAAACTGACTTAATATATCTTTCTTTTTGGCGCCAATTGCCTTTAATATTCCGATTTCCCTGGTCCGTTCTTTTACTGTCACGAACATTACGTTCATAATGCCAATGCCACTTACAATTAAGACGACTATCGCGACGGCCAGCAAAAGGAGGGACATAGTCCGGGCTGATTCCTGCGCGGCTAACAGCCTGCTTCCTGCGTCCAAAACACGGAATTGCTCTGAACCTCCCAGGCGATGAGTCTCGTCAAGAACAGCTTTAATATCTTCGATAGCTGATTGAACTGTTTTTATACCCGTAGCCTGCACTATAATCGTTGGGTTTGCCCTGGTTCCCAACAAATATTTTTTTCCCACGGAGTAAACAATAAAAGCTGATTCGTCGTAACTTGAATCTCCCACCCGGTTATAGATTCCGATTACCTCAAATCTTCGACCATTGATGCTAATATTTTCCCCGACTATCCTAGAAGGATTGCCGTCCGTAAGTGTGTTTGCCAATTCCGCTCCTAGAACTGCGCATTTATTTTTTTTGGTCTCGTCTTCATCCGCAAGGGCTCTGCCATATTGAACAGTTAGGTTATTACTCGCCTGAAACTTCGGAAGTATTGCTGAAAAGTTACCCCGAAAGGAAAAATTACCATAGTTTATATCCCCGGACCCCCGTAATACAGGAAAGGCATGGGCAATATTGCCGCTTTTCTCGAACATCTGCGCGTCTTTTTCTGTTAACGGGTCGACAACTCTTCCCCTCTGGGCCGGGGCAACAATTATGGTTCCTACATTCAGCCTGGAATACTGCTCATTAACCTTAGCCTCTCCGCCTTTGCCGATCGATACGACGAGAAAAATAGTGGCGGTGCCGACGATTACCCCCAATGTAGTCAGGAAGGTCCGCATTTTGTTATGGTAAATGTTTATTAAGATTATCTTCAAAAGCTGCTTTAGCTGCAAAAAATCACCTTCTTTTTTTTAAAAAACCACAGTTTCGTTTACTTTCAGACCTTCCAAAACTTCTACACTGTTCCCATCGGTAAATCCCGTTTTTATTTCTCTTTCTGTCGTTTGACCATCCTCATCAATAACAGTTACGAACTGTTTTTGGTTAATAATTTTAACAGCCTTATAAGGCACAATTAAGCAATCTTTCACCTCTTTTACCACAAAAGAGACTGTGCAACTCATACCATCTTTTAGCTCCGGACCGGGATCTTTAATATCAATCTCTACCGAATAATTCACCAGACCCGTAGAATCAGCCAGCGGCAAGGAGTTTACCTTGCATACTTCACCCACAAATTTTTGATCCGGAAGGGCCTCCACGGTCACGTATACTTTTTGCCCCACTTTAATCTGGCCAACATCATACTCTATTACCTTCGTTATCGCCTTTATCGCATCGTTTTCATGAATTACAGCAAAATCCTTCTCATCAGAAATACTTTCCCCTACTTTGTTTGACAAAGTTAATATGGTGCCTGAAACTGGAGAGTACAAAATTGTATCTTCCAAGTTTTCTTTGGCCATTTTAACCGCCAGTTCTTCCTGGTTCAATTCTTTGTTCTGCTGTAATTCAAATTTTCTTAACATGTTCTTATATTCTATTTCTTTATTTTCCAGCTCCATTTTTTTCATCTTTAATTCGTTTGGCGAGTACGCATCGGGCAAAGCTTCCATTTCTCTGTACGTGTCTTTTAGTTTTTGCAGCTCAATTTCCGCGTTCTTGATCTTCAATTCATCATCAAGAAGATTTGTTATTTTTTGTTCCTGGGCGTCTGTTAGCTTCGCTAAAGCCAGCTGATACTGGTCCTGGTAATCCTGGCTGTCTAATTTGGCAATAATGTCACCCTTTTTAACTTTACTGCCCTCGTTCACCAATATTTCAGATATCGTCCCCTTCACCCCGAACCTTAGGTTTACCTTGGAAAAAGCGATATTACCGTCAGATTCAAAGCCAACAATAATATCGCCTCTTCTAACCTTTGCTTGCTCATATTGGATTTCTGCGCTTTTTTCGCTGCCGTTCTTCTTTATCCATAAACCTGTTCCAGCCGCCCAAAGGATAATTAATAGAATAACCATCCCTAAGCGCTTTTTTGTTCTTAATTTCAACCACCAGCTCTTAATTATGCTCATAAATTTTACCATCCCGTAAGTAGATTATTTTTTTCGCCTGCTCAGCCACTTCATTGTTATGAGTAATAACTATTATGGTATTTCCTTGTTTATTGAGACTCTTAAAGATTTCTATGGCATCTTTTCCGGATTTGCTATCTAAGTTACCAGTGGGCTCATCTGCTAACAGGATGTTGGGATTGCCAATTATCGCCCTTGCAATGGCAACCCGCTGCTGCTGCCCTCCGGATAACTCGTTCGGCAAGTGATTGCACCTGTCCCCCAACCCTAACAAATCCAGTTTTTCCTTAGCTAACTTAATTGCTTCCTTTTCGTCTACCCCTCGATACAATAGCGGAAGCATGACGTTTTGGACGGCTGTTAGCCGGGGCAGCAAATTAAACTTTTGAAAGACAAAACCAATTTTTTTGTTTCGGATTTCTGCCAATTGATTCTCTTTGGCTTTCAGGATATCCAAACCGTCTAAATAATACTGCCCGGAGGTTGGTAAATCCAAACAGCCCAGTATATTCATCAAGGTAGATTTACCCGACCCGGAGGGCCCTAAGATTGCCATAAACTCTCCTTCATAGACTTGTAGGTTCACATCATCCAGGACCCTCAGTTCTTCCGACCCACTTTGGTAGATTTTTACTATATTCTTTGCATCTATAACGCACTTTGGGTTACTGCTCATGGCTGTCTGATGCCACCCGGACCTTCCCTCACGCCCATACCCGGTCCTGCACCGCCAAAACCTTCCCCGCTTCTAGCCCCTTCGGCTGGGTTTCCCGAGCCCCTGTTTCCAGCCCTTTCTCCAATGCCGCCCATAACTTGCACAAATACAACCGAACCATCTTTCTTCCATATCCTTAAAATCTGGTCTTTTTTTATTTCCGTTAAGTTAATGGCTTTAACTTCATCAGTACCCCTTTGGATTGTGACTATGGGAGTGCCTACAGGGATAATAAACGTTTCAGTTTCATCCGTTACTCTCATCGCAGTTGCTCTCATCATGGCCCCTCTATTATTCTGGTTTGCACTTTGGTCCGGCAGATTCCGGCTTCCTCCGCCCGGCTCTGTTTGCGTATCGGCCTGAACCTTATATACAGTCACCTCATTACCGACAATATCTTTAACTCTGCCCACCAACTCCGGTTTTTCTTCCGGAAGAACTATCTTTTCGTTTTCTGCAACAGCAGTTTTACCATTATTTTTGGGCTCTTCTTTGCCAACGCTAGTGCATCCGCCACTTGTTACAAAAGCAAATATAAGCACAATAATTACTAATTTTTTAAACAGATTGAACACCCCTTACTTTTTTTGAATTATTTTTGTTGTAGCGTTTATCATGGGCAGAAAGCCTCCCACACTTAATCCAAACTGCCTAAAGACAATTTAAAATTCCTCCTTAAACAGTAGCAAGAAATTGTTGCCAACCTGTGAACAAAATATGAAAAATTTCCAAACAGAAAGCATCATTGGGTTTGTCAACCAAATTATTCACTTTTTGATCTGAATTTGTTCACAAAATCGTAACAAAAACCTGGTATAAATTACTCAACTCTGAAAAACAAAAAAATTATTATCTATATATATCAGGAGGCGAGCAGCCGCCCATGGAGACCATCCTCGTGGTCGAAGACGAAGAGCCTGTCCGCGAGTTGGTAAGCGTATATCTGAGAAGGGAAGGTTTCCGAGTAGAAACGGCCGAAGACGGGGAAAAAGCGCTTGCGATGCTGCGCTCTTTCGTCCCCGACCTGATCCTTTTGGATCTCATGCTGCCCAAACTGGACGGCTGGACCGTCTGCAAAGAAATCAGAAAAAACTTGACAGTCCCCATCATCATGCTGACGGCCAGAGGCGAGGAATTTGACCGTGTCTTTGGCTTAGAACTGGGCGCCGACGACTATATCACCAAGCCTTTCAGCCCCCGCGAAATGGTGGCCAGGGTGAAGGCGGTATTGCGTCGCGCAAAGCTTGCCGGCAGCCAGAATGACGTTTTATGCTACCCCGGGCTGCTGATCGACCGTAACGCCTGCCGGGTAGAGGCCTGGGGACAGGAGATCCAACTCACCCCTAAAGAGTTTGATCTGTTATGGTTTTTAGCCTCCCACCCCCAGCGCGTTTACTCGCGCGAGCAAATATTAGAACAGGTCTGGGGTTATGAATACCCCGGGGATTCCCGAACGGTAGACACACATATCAAAAAGTTACGGGAAAAACTTAAAAACCCCGGGAGCAAGAACTACATCGTCACGGTTTGGGGAAAGGGTTACCGGTTCGGGGTGACTGAATGAATGGGCAAGAGCCTATTTAGCAGGCTGCTCGTGTCCTTTGCGGGAATCATCCTTGTTACCCTTGTGGTAACCAGCCTGGTTCTGTCCTGGCTCTTCAACTCCTTTTACTTTTACACCAAAGAAAAGGAGCTCGTCAGCCAGGGGGAAGAGATTGCCGGCCTTTTTAGCGCTTCCCTGGGGGAGCAGGCAAACAGAGAAACGATCAATTTTTTAACTGCCCGGAGCCTGCGCACCCAGCAGGACACCCGGATCATGATCGTCGGCAGGGAGGTTTTGGACTCCTCCCTGAATCCGGGCCCCGGCCTCCACCCGCTTCCCCTGGAACCGGCCGACGGCCAGAAGCTCCTTCAGGGGCGGGCGATCACCTGGCAAAGACAGATCCCGCGGTCCAACCAGACGATTTTAACGGCGGCGGTCCCCTTCACGTACAGGGAACAGGTTGCAGGGGCAATCCTCCTTTCCACCCCCGTGGCTGATATCCGGGCGACCGTCTCGGCCGTCCAGAGGCTAATTTTGTATTCAGCGGGGGTTGCCATTCTCCTTGCGCTCATCCCGGCGTACTGCCTGTCCCGCTCGATATCCCGCCCCATAAAACAAATGAGTGCGCTTACCCTGGAGATGGCCAGGGGAAACTTCCGCCAACACATCCCGGTAACCTCCCAAGATGAAATAGGCAGGCTTGCCGAAAACTTCAACCAACTGGGCGTTGAGCTGGAGCAGACGATCAACAAGCTCTCCCGGGAAAAGACGCAAAACGAAAACATTCTTTCCAACCTGGCCGAGGGAGTCATCGCCACCGATCTAGCTGGGAAAACGACCCTTCTCAACCCGGCGGCGGAATACCTTCTTGGATTGGAACAAAAAAAAGCTCTCGACCAGGATTTAGCGAGTTTTGAGGGTTGTCAGCCTCTGGGAGCTCTTTTTAAGAAGGTTATGGAGACAGGGGAACAGGGTTCTTTAGAATTTACCCTGTCCGGCGGGAAAATTATCCTTTCCGCCCGGGTGGCTCCCCTTCGGGGAAGGGACCAGGTTATCTACGGGGCAGTGGGGGTGATTAAGGACATTACTGAAGCTAAGAAGCTGGAACAGCTCCGCCGCGACTTTATAGCGGACGTTTCCCACGAAATACGCACCCCCCTTACTTCCATCCAGGGCTTCACCGAAGCCCTTCTCGATGAAGTAACCATAGACAGAACAGTTCAAGCAGAGTACTTAAAGGTAATCCACGAGGAAAGCCTGCGCCTGGGCCGCCTGATTAACGAACTGCTGGACCTGGCGCGGCTGGAATCGGGCAAAATAAGCTGGGACCTGAATCCCATCCACATACCCGATTTATTTGCCGGCGTTTTGCTAAAACTTAAGCCCCAACTGGAAGAAAAGAACCTGCGCATTGAGCAGAAAATACCCCGTGACGCTCCCATCCTGCCGGCAAACGAAGAGCGCATCGAGCAAGTTTTGATTAACCTTTTACAAAATGCCATCCGTTTTTCCCCGCCCGGCGGGGTGATCAAAATGCAGGCCTCTTTTTCCGGGGAAGAAGTAACAATAAGCTTCACCGACCAGGGCCCGGGCATCCCGGAAGAGGACCTGCCGCATATCTGGGAGCGCTTTTACCGGGTCGAAAAATCACGATCGCGCGCTTTGGGCGGAACCGGCCTGGGTCTGGCCATCGTGAAGCAAATTGTGGAAATTCACGGCGGAAAGGTCCTGGTGAGCAGCCGGGAGGGAATTGGCTCTACCTTTAGCTTTACCTTGCCGCTGGCGCCGGCTTAAAAAAACCCTCAACATGAATCAAAATGTCCAAAAATTATTGACTAACCTTTAACAAATCCACCATAAAATCTCCTTAGATTTGCAACAAGTTTTTGCTTTACTAAGATCAAGGGGTGCCGAAAATGTCCCACACAAACATTAATTCCCAGGAGGTGGTGCCAAAGCACAACCGGCAGTTGTATTTTCACCAAACAAAAGATACATTCCTTGGAAGGAGGAGTACACTTGAAAAGAAAAATCTTAATGGCAACCCTGGCTGCTCTAGTTTTGACCGCGCTCTTTGCGGGAATTGCCCTGGCGCAAGCCGCGCCCAACGCGAACACGGACAAGGTTCCCCAGTTCTTCCAGACTTTCCTGGACAAGTTTGCAGCCAACCTCGGGGTGGACAAAGAAAGGGTAACGGAAGCCATCAAACAAACGCAGCAGCAAATGGTTGACGAAGCCGTCCAGCAGGGTAAGATGACACCGGATCAGGCGGCGAAAATCAAAGAAAAACTGCAAAACGACCAGTGGTTCTTCAGCCCCTTTTTCGGCCACAAGCATTTCGGCCACAAGCAGGCAAGGGGCGGTAACGCCGCACTGCTGGCGCAGGCTCTGGGCATGAGCGAAGATGAACTGGAAGCCCAGCTGAAAGAAGGGAAAAGAATTGACGACATCGCCCAGCAGCAGGGCATATCCATGGAACAGCTGCACCAGAAAATGAAAGAACTAAGAATTGGGACTATTCAACAGGCGGTGAAGGACGGCAAGATCACGCAGGAAAAGGCCGATGAGCTGATCCAGAAGATCCAGAACGCGCCACAACATAAAGGGTTTAGGCCTTTCGGCCCGCCCGCTGCCGAACAAGCCGAGTAAGTAAATGCATTGACCGGACTCTCCCGGTTTTACCTCCCAGATGAATGAGGCCAGCTTTCTTGCTGGCCTCATTCAGTTGCCCGTCCCTCTTCAGGCCCCCCATCGTTTAAAAATAGAAAAGCGGGGCCCAGTTCTTCGGCCACCTCTTTTAACCGCCGGTAATCGTCATCAGTGAGCAGCGGATCTGTTTTGCTTTCGTAATTTGCAATGGCCTTGTCTACCCGCAGCACGCGGTAATGCTGCCGGCCGTTTACCCGGTAGGTATCCACCCACGTGGGGATTAATTGCACATCATCAAGGGCAGTTTCCCCGCTTTCCAGGTCCTTTTTAATTATCAAGTTGACCAATAAACCACTGTCTGCATAGCGCCAGCGCTGGTTGGAAATAAAGTTCCCCAGGGAATAGGCCACAAATTTCTTTTTTTGCGCCCCGTTTTTTTCTTCCGTCCGGATTTGAACGGATTGCACCACGTGCGGGTGGCTTCCCAGCACAACGTCCACTCCAGAGTGAAAAAGGAAATCAACAAGCTCTTTTTGTTTATTGTCCGGATAACGGCTGTATTCGACGCCAAAATGGAGGCAGGCGATAATCAGGTCCGCCCCGGCCTGCTGCATTTTATTGATTTCCTCCAGCATATCCGGGCGGCGGACGATGTTTACCAGGTAAGGCTTGTCCCGGGGCACCGGTAAACCGTTGGTGGAATCGGTGTAATTTAAAATGCCTATCCGCACACCCTTGATGTCTTTGAGAAACGGCTTCTTTTTTTCTTCCGCGCTGGTGTACGTGCCTGCGTGTTCCAGGCCGGCGGCCTCAAGGTGGCGAATGGTGGCTATCACACCCTCCACCCCTTTGTCCAGGCTGTGGTTGTTGGCGGTGAGAAACATGTCCAGGCCGCACTTGCCCATCTCCCCGGCCAGATCTTCGGGGCAATTGAACCTGGGATAACCGGAGTAGCCGCGTTCGGCCCCCGCCAGCGGGGTTTCCAGGTTGGCGAGGCTGTAATCGGCGCCCGCAATTAAATCCTTAACCTCAGAAAAAAGTTGACTAAATTCGAAACGGCCTGTAGTGGGATTCTTTACCGAATCCACCACCGGCATGTGCATTAAAAAATCACCCATGGCGGCAATGGTTACATAAACCTGACGCGGTTTTGAAGGGGAGAAGTCGCGTTTTTGTGGCGTGATTAAATTTTTTGGCGGGCAGCCGCCGAGGAAGACAAATAAAAACGCAACCAAGACTAAAATGGGCAAAGCAAAAAGCTTACGAAACAAATGGCCACCTCATCATAAGTGACGGTTATTTCATCCGAACTATTTTGTCGATATTTTAACAGCAATTTTAACGGCCTGGCAAGTTTTAAATGTTTTTTGTTAATGGGTATACAGGTTTGTGGTCAGGGCGAACAAATCCCGCGGAGAAACCGGCGCCAGTTCATCCACCGAAGCCTCCACAATTAAAGCAGGGTCCAGTATGGCCAGAATCGCCACCCGCTCCCCCGTGGTTTGTTTGGTGTAAAATCCCAGGATACAAAATTGCACATCCTCCCCGTATATACGGCGCGTCACGATGTCCCCAATTTTCATCAGCAAGCCACCTCCAGCCCTTTAAATTAAGAATATGCTTTCCCTAAAAATCTGTGCTAAAAAACAAGGCCGGCCAACCTGACCGACGTCCGGTCGACCGGCGCCAAACTGCCAGTTGGGCGCCCCTTTTTTTAAAGCTTTTGATAAGTGTTTATAAACGGCGAATTTTCCCCTGGGAATGCGGGTGGCCGGTGCCGCCGACAACCAGTTCCTTAATGGCCATGGTAGGCTGCGCGTCGCTCACGGGCACGCCCTGCCCGTCTTTTCCGCAGGTGCCGATCGCGAAGCCCAGGTCCCGTCCGACCATTTCCACCATCCTCAGCACTTCGGGGCCGTTGCCCGTCAAAGTGGCGCCGCGAACCATTGGCCCCACCTCGCCGTCTTCAATTAGGTACCCTTCCGCCACGTCAAAAACGAAGTCTCCGTTAGTGGTATTTACCTGGCCGCCGCCCATCTTTTTTACCAGCAGCCCCCTTTTTGTTTCCCTGATGATTTTTTCCGGGTCCATCTTTCCGGGAGCAATGTATGTGTTGCCCATACGGGGGATTGGCTTGTGCTGGTATGACTCCCTCCGTCCGTGGCCGTTAGACTCTCTTTCTTCCTTTCCGGCCGCGAGGCGGTCGTACAGGTAATCGGTAAGGATGCCGTTCTCAATCAGAGTTACCTTTCGCGCCGGCACACCTTCGTCGTCAAACCGGTAGGAGCCGTAACGATCCTCCATGGTGGCGTCGTCGATGACCGTAACCTGTTCGGAGGCGACTTGTTGCCCTTTCTTGTCCGCGTAAACGGATAACTTCTTCTGGGCCAGGTCCGCTTCCAGGCCGTGGCCGCAGGCCTCGTGAACCATCGTGCCGCCCGCCTCCCCGGCCATGATCACGGGCATCCTCCCGGCCGGAGCGGGCTGGGCCTTGAGCATCTGGACTGCCCGCGTGCCCGCGATTTTCCCCAGTTCTTCCGGCGGGCAGCGCTTCAAAAGATCGAATCCGGCCAGGCTGCCGGCAGCTTCGTACCCTGTCTGGATGACCTCACTTTCGGCAGCGACGGCGTGGACCGTCAGGCGCGTGCGGATGCGCTCGTCTTCTACGTATTCCCCGGCGCTGTTGGCGATGATCACCTGCTGAATAGTATCCCCGTAAGTGACGATCACCTGCTTGACCAGGTTCCTGTCCACCTCCCGCGCCGCCCGGTCGGCGGCGGTCACGGCTTCTGCCTTGCGCGCGGTGTCCACCTCGTCGGGCCTCTCCTCAAAATGAAAGTCGACCGCCGGTTTTACGCTGCGCATGTCCAGGTTGTACTCCTTTTTTCCGGCCTGAACCGCCCGGCTGACGGTGCGCGCCACCTCTTTTAAACCCGGCGGTGTAAGGTCGTTGGTGTAGGCGTAGGCCGTGGTTTCGCCGGCGACCACCCGGATCCCGGCGCCGGCGTCGATTCCGGAGTGCACGCGCTCGATCTTTCTGCCTTCCGCCCCGATTCCCGTAGCCGTCTTGAACTCGATAAAAATGTCGGCAAAATCCCCTCCGTTGGTCAGAGCGAGATCCAGCACTTCTTTCAGGGTCCCTCTATCTGGGATATTCTTCGGAAATTTCCGGCCGGTCAAAATAAAACACCCCTTTTTTAAATTCTGCCCGTGTTTAGCTTTTTTCATCCACCTTTTTCCCAGACAGTGGTTTACTACTACTTTTTCGTTATTCAAACAGCCCGGTTGTGCTCCCTTTTCCCCGGCTTTATAAAGCCGCCGGTCGGCGTCTCCCCTTACCTTATTTGGGGGATGAATGGATTTGGCCGCCCTGCGCTCCATTTCTTGATTTCTTCCAGCTGCATCCTGCCCTCCGGAGAAGGCTGGGAGTAGATAAGTAACAACATACTGGCAGTTATTGTTTCCGGCAGGGGGGCGGCTTGAGTTTCGTAAACGGCGGAACCCACGGTGGCAGCTTCCTGCCGGTTGCTTTTGGTGGTCTGTTGTGTATCGGCCTGAAATTTTAAGTTTCTTATCTCGGTCAGGTTAGCTACATTTTCCAGATAATTGATTACTGAAATTATCGAAGGGTACGTGCCGCGCAATTCTATCTCTACGGGCAGGACTGAGATATACCCGAAATCCACCGGATCTAAAGGTTTAAATTTCCGGATCTGGACGCCGTTTTTTTCGGCCTGCCGGCCAAACTGCACCAGAAACAGGCCGTCCTGCATCTGGGTAGAAAACTTATCGAGCAGTTTTTTTAAACGGGCCTGGGCCTGCTCCAGTGCAGCAGTCTCCAGCTTTAGGGCGCCTGCCTGCGCATCCAGGTGTGCGAACATCGCCCGGGCTTCCTTCAGCCGGGCCGCTTTGTCTTGATAGGCTTTGATCTGGGGGCCCAGGAGAAAATGGTAGGCGGCATAGGCAAAGGCTGCAAAGGCTGTAATGGAAAGCAATATCTTCTCCCGGTTACTTAACCTGTTCCACATTGGGCGCGCCTGCCTTTAAAGAAGCTACCACGGTAAACACCACGTAGCCGTTGTTTTCCTCAGAATGTAAGTCGGTCAAAACAACCTTCGAAAAATAAGGCAACTGGCCAAGGCGGTAAGTAAAAATCCCCACTGCCGGTACGGAATAGCTGGCCCCTTCGATAAAAAGAGTATTTGGAACGCCGGGGACGGTTGATGTACTTTCTGCTTTTGTTTCCTTGCCTTCTTCCGGCGTAAGCCGCTCCAGGTTTTTTTGCGTTTGGTCGGACTGCGCTTGAGGCAGAGGGCCCGCAGAGGGTTTCTTCTCCGCGGAGGCCTGCTTTTCCTTAACTTCTTCCAGCCGCAGACTGGTCAGCCAGACTTCCCCTGGTACGGCCCTGGCGATTTCGGCCAGCATCCCGGGCCAGGTGCGCCGGTTCTGAATAAGGGCTTCCAGTTCTCCGGCCCTTTTTTCTAAGTCCAGGCGCTGCCTTTTAACCTCTTCCAGGCGGGCAGTCTCCCTTTTGATTTGCGGCAATCTCTCGTTGAGTCTTGCTAACTCTCCAGAAACCCGGTAATAATCCCAGAGAAAGAGGCCGTAGATGGCCAGAAGGCCCGCTGTTAAAAGCACTGTCAGGGCTATGTAAAGGAGGCGGCGCAGGTTTACCGGCGGCTTGCTTTGGAGTTCCTCGGGAAGCAGGTCAATCCGGTAGTTCATCGGATTGCCTCCCGCAGGGCCAGCCCCGCCGCCACCGCCAGGGAGGGGTCCAGCGGCTCAAACTGGCCCGGCTTTCCCTGCACCGGCAAAAGGGGGTATCCCGGCTCCACCGGCAGGCCCAGCTCACTGCTCAAAAAGCCGGCCAGCCCCTTTATTTTGCTGGCGCCTCCGGTAATGATCAGTTTTTCTAAAGGTAAATCTCTTTCCTGGAGCCGGTAAAAGTCCAGGGAGCGGCGGACTTCCGTGACCAGCCCGGAGAAGCTCTCCCGCAAAAGCAGGTCGTACTGCACCGCATCCAGATCTTCGGCGACGGCGGCCTCCAACAGAAACCCCGCCTTTTCTTCGATTGTCCGCCGGGCTTCTTTTTCGCTCAACCCCAGGGTGCGCTCGATTTGAGCCGCAGCCTGGCTGCTTCCGGCAGGAAACGCACGCACAAAGCAAAGTTCTTTTTGCCTGATGACAACAAAATGGGTGTTCGTAAAACCGATGTCCAGCACTCCGCAGGCAGCTTCCGCCGGCGCAGGCGCGATTACCCCCCCGAACACCCGCCACAGCGCCAGGGCGTGGAGGTCAATGGCCGCAATTGTTAAGCCCGCGCGCGCGAAAGCTTCATAATAGCCGTAAACGACCTGCCTGGGAACGGCCGCCAGGAGAAGGTGCATCTGGACGGCGTTTTCTATTTTCTTTGTGCCCAGTTCGAGGTAGCGGATGATCAATTCGTCAACCGGCAGCGGGATGTACTTTTCCGCCTCCCATTTGATGGCCTTTTCCAGATCGCGGCGGGGCATTTGGGGAACCAGAATATGGCGGGTAATCACTTTGTGGTGACCGATGGCGGTGATCAATTGCGCGTTTTCAATACCGGCGGCCTGCGCGGCTTCCTTAAGCAGCCGGGAAAAATTTTCTAAACCCCGGCCGTCTAAATTGAGATCGGGTATACCCGGGAGGCTGACTGCATTTTCAACAGAAAAGCCTTTTTTAAAAGAAGAAAGACACAATATCTTAAGCGCGAATGAGCCGACATCCACAGCTACGTATGTTTTTTTCCCAAATTTTTTTAGCCGCAAGAAAATACCCTTCCTCTTCCGCTGACTGCCGGGTGGCTGTCCATACCGCCTCTGACGGTGCCGTCATGAGGTTGAAAATGGTGCTATGAAACAACGGGGTATTGTTCCTTCCAGGACTCGATTTTTACCCCGCCAGAACCATAGGAAAAGCCCGGCGGCGGATTTTGCGCCGCCAGCGCCGGGTTGCAGATAATTTGAACATTACCGGAAACATCCATGTCTCGTGCCAGGAAACCGCCGCGCAATTCGGCGCCTCCCTGGGCGCGGAAAGCGCCTGCCGCAACGATTAAAGCATTTACTTCTTGGTTCTTTATGTCCACGTCGCCAAAGGAAATAAGGGTGAGTAAGTCATTGGGTGTATTTGCTATCAGGTCGCCATCGATTTCGATACTTCTCGCTACAAAAATTGCCTTTCCGCTGTACGTGCCAGAAATCGTGAACGTTCCATCGATAAAATAGATTCCGTTATAATTATCGATTTCTTCGCTGCGGTGACCACGTCCTTTGTCACTGAAATCGGCATTGCCCGGGTAATACTGACCGCTTTTTTGGGCTTCGCTCCTATAGTACCCCTCATCTATTGCAGGGAAGGATGGTATAGCCTGGTAATAAGGGTATACATTGCCAGTGATCTTTTCTCTCCCTGTTACGTTTCCGGATGCGTAAACGTCGGCTTCTACCCTGCTGGAGCCGCCGAGATCCAGACTTCCCCGGATGACAAATACACCCGCCCCGCTTCCCTGTTCGCTGCTTAATGTAAAATTTCCAGTGATCCGAAGATCTAAAGGATCTAAAGACAAGATGCTGGCCCCCTTGAGCAGGTCAGAAACACCAAACACAAGCGCACTCACCTTGAGCGTTTTTTGCGCCGTACCAAATTTGCCGACGGAAGTTATCTCCGCCCGCGTCGCGATGCCGGCCGAGGTTTTGGTAAGCCGTACCTCATTAATTTCGCCGCCCGCGTAGGGCACCCGGGAGAAAACTTCGCTGTTTTCCGGCAGCCCGGCAAACCATGAAGGGTTTTCGCGTATTTTGATCAGCGCCCTTTCCACGCCGGCTTCCGCGGTGTAGTACGCCTGCATGAGGTCTCGCTGGTACCTCGCCGTTCTGCCGTGGGCACTCGTTAGCGTTAACGAAGCAGCGCCCAGCAGGGCCAGGACGAGGAGCACCAGCATCACCAGGATCAGGGCCTGCCCCTCTTCTGGAAAATTCTTCTTTTTCCGCTCCCGCAAATTTAAAGCACCCCGTTATTCGCGCGCGCGTATTCTTACCGAGGTGGTGAGTTTTAAGGGCTTTAAATCTCCCTTTTTTCCTTCTAAGGTGATGCATACAAGAGTAATTTCGCCAGGGTCATTAATTTCTTCGCCATTTTGATTATAATACTTAAGTGACAAACCGGTCACGCAACTTGCCAGCGGGTTGCTGCCCCCGTCAACCTCGCGCATTAACTGTCCTTTTTCCGGATCGTAATAATAGCGAACGGTTTTGGCATAGGCGGTATCGAACTTAACTGAATTGGCTTTTGCTTCCCGAAGGACGGTCGCCGTGCGCAGTTCTCTGCTCATCCGGTCAAGGCCGAGGCGCAGATTTTCTTGCACATCCACCCCTTTTTCCCCGCGCTGCCAGGCGAGCACGCCCTGTTGGTATAAGGAGATAGCCGCCCCGATAACTATGGTAAAAAGCGACACGGCCACTACCAGCTCAATTAAAGTAAAGCCGCTTTGACCGCCGGATTGCCGCATGTTTATCGATCACCCTTATCCATAGTTAAAGAAACGGTCTTCTGCCCGCCCGGGGTTTCGTAGAAGACGGTTGCCGTCACCGTTTTCAGTTGTCCGATCAAATCCGGATCATCTCCCGTGTATTCTGATACGGTAATCCGGCAGGCGTAACCGGGATAGTCGGCAAAAGGAACCGGCGGTGCGCTAGAATCGGCGGGATCATTTTGCACTTCGACATACGGCTTGTTTTTCGCCTCTTCCAGTTTGCTCTGGGCGAGGTTCGCCGCGGTGAGCAACGCCTGCGCTTCGGCCTTCCACCGGGTGGCGTTGATAAACGAGGTCATCAAAGGGATTACAACGGCGACCAGAATAACCGCCGCGATCAATACCTCGACCAGGGTAAAACCGCGCCCGTCCTTGCAAAAGTTCGCAACGTTCATGCATCCGGATTTACTTTTCCCAATTCTCCGGAGGGCTGTCACTGACCCGCACCCTTCCTGTCACAGGGGTCACGATAACGTATTTAAACCTGCCCGACGCCCGCTCGCGCAAAGTTACCGTCCCGCCTGCCACCGCGGTGCCGCGCGCGGAAATAACTATTTTATTGCCCGAAAAATTGGTCGGGTACATGTCTACGCTTTTAGGGAGCTTTACTCTGGCTACTCTTAATGATCCCTTTTTGATTTCGTACCAGTCATTATAGGGATCATACGGATAAAGCTGAAGAAAATAACTCGCGCTTTCTTCATTGAGCGCCTGCTGTTGGGTAATCCGGATGTCCTCCGCCAGCTGCCGGGCCGCTGCGTCCAGGCTGTATTTTTCCACGGCCTTCGCCAGCTGAGGCATGGCCACCAGGAGCAAAGTAGAGGTAATCAACAACACGATTAAGACTTCAATTAAAGTAAAGCCGCCTGAACTCTTGCTTTTAGAGAGCTTCTGCAGGCTTTTGAAATTACTGCAGGAACTGCACGTACCAGTTAATAATTTCCCGACCGAAGAATAAAGCCAGAAGCGCCCCGGCAGAAATAAACGGGCCATAGGGTACCAGATCCTTCCGCTTTTTAACGCCCAGGACCAAAAGACTGATTCCTGCGGCGCCACCCAGAAAAAGGGTCATAAAAAGAGCGGGCGCCACCAGCGGCCAGCCCAGGAAAAACCCCGTCATTCCCGCCAGCTTGACGTCTCCGCCGCCCATGCCTCCTTTACTAATTACGACAACCAAAAGAAAAAATCCTCCTGCCAGGGCAGCTCCCAATACGGCAGATTTTATTTCTACGTCCCGGGCAAGCAGGCTTAAGATGATCCCGCCGAGCAGCCCGGCAAACACAAGCCGGTCGGGAATCAGGTAGTGTTCCAGATCGATGAAAGAAGCGGCAATCAGCACAGAACAAAGGAAAAGGTACTTGCCCAGGGCCGGCGAAAGCCCGTAGCGAAGAAAAAGCGCGGCAAACACCACGGCGGTCAAAAGCTCAACCGCAGGGTAACGGGGGGAAATAGGCGCCCGGCAGTAACGGCATTTTCCCCGCAGCAAAAGATAGCTCAGAACAGGCACGAGATCGCGCCAGCCCAGCGCCCGCCCGCAGGTAGGACAGCGGGAGCGCCCCGCAACCACCGATTTCCCCTGCGGCAACCTGTAGACCACCACGTTGAGGAAACTGCCGATGATGAGCCCGAAAAACGCAGCCAAAACCACGCCCATACCAGAAAACATCTCCTCTCGCACCTGGGCAACAAACACCTCGCTTTAACCACGCGGCGGAGAAGCCTTTTCAACCGCAATGGAAGCAGGAAAAACGGCGCGGCAATCCCGCGCCGTACCATTTCGTTGATAACTCAGGTTATTGCTGTTCATTAGCCGCACTCTCGTTCCACACCGGAAATTATTTACTATGTTCTACCTTCAACAACTGGCCCAACCGACGAGGGAAGAGCCTGCTCAAATCTTGTAACACTGTTACCACCACTCTAGGTTTCGTTTAAATCGCCGTTACCCCTGGGGGAGGTTAAAGTTAGAATATATCAGTCCCTGTTTTATCTACAGCCCCTATAGTCGGAGGAAGGGACTCGGTTACGTATACATCGTCGTTAGTATTAGTTGTATCATCAGGCCCTACCGACCATAAATAATAACTTTTCCTATTTGTATCTACCCAGTATTTAAACTTGTTACCCCACGGGTCCACTGTGTTTGAAGCAAAGCCGTCATCCTCTAGCACGCTGGTTACTTCTGTCGCATTAGCAGGGTACTTGTTGTTTTTGGTGTCAGCATAATACACCTCTATAGAAGTCTTCATGCTAGCGAGGGTAGCCTGGGCACTGGCAATTTTCGCCTTGTTTGCCTGGTTCATAAACTTGGGCAGAGCAATAGCCACGAGGACGCCGATGATGGCAATGACCACCATAAGCTCCACCAGGGTGAAACCGCGCTCATTCTTTTGCTTTTTCCGCATAATTTAACCTCCTTAGAATTTCGTTAATTAGTTGTTGTGGGTTACAAGATAAAAGTAATGTTTTTGATTGTGCTCTTCCGCCGGTGTTTCCTTAAAAAACGCCTGCTACATAATGCCTCCGAACATCTGAAAATACGGGAGAAGAATTGCGATCACAATAAACCCGACCACCACCCCCATTCCGATGATCAAGACGGGCTCGATCATTGCGGCCAGCCGGCCGACGCTGGCGTCCACCTCGCGCTCGTAAAAGACGGCAACCTTTTCGAGCATTTTGTCGAGACTGCCCGTTTCTTCCCCCACGGAGACCATTTGCACCACCATGGGGGTAAAAACGCCGTTTTCACCCAGGGAACGGGCGATCGCCTGCCCCTGCCGGACGTCCTCGATCACTTTTTCTACTGTCCGCACGACGAGAATATTGCCGGCAGTGTTCTTCACCACCTCCAAAGCGCGAATAACCGGTATTCCGCTCTTGAGCAAAATTCCCAGCGTACGGGTAAAGCGGGCGATGATGATTTTTTGGACGAGCTGGCCGAAAACGGGAAGCTTGAGAAATACTTTGTCCACCCACGCCAGCCTGCGCCCGGAGCGAAGCAGCCATAACATAACAACTGAAAATGCTGCTGCGCCCGCCGCGCCTAAAAACAGATAACGCCGCGCAAGATCGCTGAGCGTAATCAAGATGCGCGTCGGCAGCGGCAGGGGGATGCCCAGGTTGAAGAACAGGTTGATAAATTTTTGAAGCACGAAAGTGGTAAGTACTGCTACCACCAGGATTGCAAAGCTGACCAGCGTCACCGGGTAAATCATGGCGGATTTAATCTTTTCCTTTAATTCGTGCTCCTTCTCAAAATGGGTGGCCAGGTTTTCCAGCACCTGCTCCAGGACGCCGCCCACTTCCCCCGCTTCTACCATGCTGACGAAAACAGGCGGAAAAACGCGGGGGAACATTTTCGTTGCCTCGGTTAATGTGGCTCCCCCTTGAAGCTGGTCGGAGATTGCCCTGACGGTCTGGCGCAGCTTTTTAGTGCCGGCCTGCTGGCTTAAGACATGCAGGCAGTTTAAGATGGGCACCCCCGCCCCCAGCATGGTGGCGAACTGGCGGCAGAACAGGGCCAGCTCCTTTACGCTTACGCGCGGCTCGAAAAGTTGGGACAGGTTAACCAGCCGGGATTTGTCCGGCGCGGGGCGGATCTCGATGATTACGTAGTTGCTGCGGCGCAGGGCGACCGCCGCCGCCGCCTGTCCTTCTGCTTCCAGGTAACCGGTGACCAGCTTTCCCTCTTTGTTCCTCGCCCGGTAAAAAAAGCCTGCCATTCTCCCGCCGCCTTCAAAAAATGAAAAGGCACGCTTCTTTACCGAAAACATGCCTCCAGCAGCCCGCCTGCCATACCCGGCACTCACTTAAGCAGACCACGCAGTTAAGATTGCTTGTCGACCACCTGCATGGGATCAGCTGCCACTAAAACAGCAGCTTTTTAGTGAGTGCCGGGCTTTAGGCCCGTGGCTTTGCGCCTCCTGGCTTTCGCCTTAAGGAGTTGCCTTTTATGGAGAAAATTTCCCCTGTTTAATTCAGGTGTAATTATACCTGTTAACAAAACAAAATGCAACATATTTTTTAAAAATCTATTAAAAGTTATCAAGCATCCTGGACAGGCCTTCGGGATCGGCGGAGCAGCCAAGCGCCTCTTCGCGCCCGATTGCTCCCGCCCGGTAGAGGTTGCGCAGGGCCGTATCCATCGTCTGCATGCCGTACCTGGCGCCTGTTTGAATTTGGGAAATAATCTGGTAGGTTTTCCCTTCACGGATCAGGTTGCTGATTGCCGGCGTGGCGATCATGATTTCCACCGCCGCCACCCGTCCCGGGCGGTCCCGGCGGGGGAGCAGCTGCTGCGCGATGACCCCCTGCAGAGAACCGGCCAGCTGCAGCCTGATCTGCTGCTGCTGGTGGGGAGGAAAAACGTCGACGATGCGGTCGATGGTTTGCGCGGCGCTGCTGGTGTGCAGCGTGGCCAGCACCAGGTGGCCGGTCTCCGCGGCGGTGATGGCGGTGGCGATGGTTTCCAGGTCGCGCATTTCCCCCACTAAAATTACGTCCGGGTCTTCGCGCATGGCGGCGCGCAAGGCGCTGGCAAAGGAAAGGCTGTCCCGGCCGATTTCGCGCTGGTTAACGATACTTTTTTTGTGCTGATGGATGTACTCGATGGGGTCTTCCAGGGTGATAATGTGGCAGTGCCGCTCACTGTTGAGCAGGTCGATCATGGCCGCCAGCGTAGTGGATTTACCGCTCCCGGTGGGGCCGGTGACCAGGACAAGGCCGCGCGGGCGGCGGGCCAGGTATTTGACGGACTCCGGAAGCCCTAACTGTTCCAGGGAGGGAATCTGGTCGGAAACGGGGCGGATGGCCAGGGCTACCGAGCCGCGTTGCTTGAAAGCGTTTACCCGGCAGCGGCCGGTCCCGGGCAGGGAGATAGAAAAGTCGTACTCTCCTTTTTCGAGCAACCGGGCGTACTGTTCTTCGTTCATTATTTCCCGCGCCAGACGATCGGTGTCGGCCGGCTGCAAAGGGGCCGGATCCGCAATATCCAGGACGCCCCGGGCCGCCAGGGCACTGGCCGGGAGCAACTCCCCGTGCAGGCGAAAGGCCGGGGGAAAGCCGGTAGTTAAATGAATATCCGAGGCGCCGATTTGAAAGGCGAGTTTTATTAAGGTCCGGGAATCTACTGAGCTCATCTTCTCCCTCTTTTGCCCTATCTTTCTTCACTGTAGGCCACGCGCATGACTTCCTGGATGCTTGTCACGCCGCGCCGGGCCTTGTTGATCCCGTCCTGCTGCAGGGTTACCATCCCTTCTTTGATTGCCTGGCGCTTGATTTCGCCGGCGGGGCGCTTTTGGTTGATTAAACTGCGGATGCTTCCCGTAACGTTGAGCACCTCCTGGATGCTGATCCGCCCCCGGTAGCCGGTCTGGTCGCAGCGGGCGCACCTGCCGGGAGCGTACAGGGTTACGTCGTCCGCCGGGGCGGCGCCCATGAATATTCTTTCCACGGTGTCGGGGGCGGGCCGGTATTCCTGCCGGCAGTGCGGGCAAAGCACCCGGACCAGGCGCTGGGCCACTACCCCCAGTACCGAGGAAGCCACCAGAAACGGCTCTACACCCATGTCGATAAGCCTGGTCAGGGCTCCGGCGGCGTCGTTCGTATGCAGGGTGCTCAGCACGAGGTGCCCCGTGGAAGCCGCGCGCACGGCGATCTCCGCCGTTTCGTGGTCGCGGATTTCTCCCACCATAATCACGTCCGGATCCTGGCGTAAAATCGAGCGCAGCCCGGAAGCAAAAGTAAGGCCCGCCTTTACATTTACCTGCGTTTGATTAATACCTTCTAAAAGGTACTCCACGGGATCCTCAATAGTTACTATGTTTCGTTCGGGAGAACGCAGCTTATTCAACACGGCGTACAGGGTGGTGGTCTTCCCGCTTCCGGTGGGCCCAGTGATCAGCACCATTCCGTAAGCGTGGCGGAGAAGGCTTAAAAAGCGGTTGAAATTATAATCGTCAAAACCCAGTTCTTCGATAGGCAAAATGCTGGTGCTTTTATCTAAAATGCGCAGGACGATTTTTTCTCCGAAAACGGTCGGCATGCTGGAAACCCGCAGGTCGATATTACGCCCGGCAAATTTAATCTGGATGCGCCCGTCCTGGGGGAGGCGTTTTTCGGCAATGTCCATTCCGGCCATTATTTTTATCCGCGAGACGAGGGGCAGGCGGGTCTGGTGGGAAAGGGTCATTATTTCCCGCAACAGGCCGTCCTGCCGGAAGCGCACCAGCACTTTCTTTTCCTGGGGCTCGATATGGATATCGCTGGCCTTGTCGTTTACGGCCTGAGCAATCAGCGAATTAACCAGGCGGATAACGGGGGCCTCGGCCCCTCCGGCACTGTCCGGGGTTAAGTCTAAAGCCTGCAATTCTACGGCCTCCGGCTCGTCCGGCATTTCGGCGAAGGCCTTTTCTAAGCTGGAAAGGGTGAAGGCTTTCTGGAGCGCGCTGTCGATCTCCTGCTCCCTGGCCAGCACAGGATCGATTTCCAGTCCCGTCGCCAGGCGCAGGTCGTCGATGGCCACCACGTTCAAGGGGTCGCTCATGGCGACCATCAGGCGGTTGCCTTCTCTTTTTACGGGCACTACCTTGTGCCGGCGCAGGATGGCCTCCGGGATACTTCTGACCAGCTGGATATTTAACTTGTCCGCCAAGGTAATCTGGGGAATGCCCAACTGCATTTCCAGAGTGTTTAAAATATCCTGCTCGGTAACAAACCCCAGGTTAACCAGCACCCGGCCCAGGCGCTCGCCGGTTTGCCGCTGCACCTGGAGAGCCTGCTGCAGCTGAGCGGCGTTGATCAAACCGGCGTCTACCAGCAGGTCGCCCAATCGCTTTCGGTAACCTTGTTTGCCGTTCAAACGGAACCAACCCCGCATTCCCGCCCAACCTGGCGGCAGGTTTTAAGTATCGGCACGGGTAAGGAAGCAAGGGCCGGGTATTTTTTGAAGAGTCTATGGAAGTAGTTCCAGTGCGTCAGTGAAGCCAGGTTTGTAGATGGAAAAATGTTTTTTGTCATATGTAAAAACCCGGCGGATTTTGTATTTTTCACAGAGGGCAAAACATGTGGCGTCTACGAACCCAAAGCCGATATCGCCGTACTTGCTTTCAATCTCTAAGGCCATTTTTAATTCTTCGCTTTCGACAGGCAAGATTTCAAGGACGCCGTCGCAGATCCCTTTCCACAGCCGGTTGGCAAAGTAATTACCGAGCCGGGCGTCAATCAGTAAATACGCTTCGGTAAGAACGGGGAGCGAAGTGCAGAGAACTTCTTTACCCGCCAGGTTTTTATAAAGTTCTTTAGCTTGTTTGTGATTAACGTCGTTTTTATCGATCAGGGCATAGATTGCGCCGGTATCGAAAAAGATCAACGCAGGACCTCCCGGAGCACAACCTCCGCTTCCTCTGATGTTCTGCCATTCCTAGGCCCTTCGGCAATACCCACAAACGAAAAGTAGTCTACTTTATTTTTATCTTTCAGGTAATTTGCTATAGCTTCGCGGATAATTTCCGAAACCTTCTTTTTAGAAGAAGCCGCCGCTTTTTTTAACATAAGAAACTGGTCATTTTCCAGGTAGACCATCGTCTTTCTCATTGCAGGACCACCTCAGGAAAAGTATACCCGTTATATATGTCATATGTCAAGCGATAGATTTTCCAATATGTACTGCCTGATTTTCTCTTCCGACACATCCCGAAAAACTTCCGCCCGCCCGATTTTAACCGGCAGGGCAAAGGCGTATCTGCCGGCCCGCGCCTTTTTGTCCCGCTGCAGGAGTTCTAAAAATTCGCCGGTTCGGGCGGTTGTGGGCGCGGCGGAGAGTGCGGGGGGAACTCCAGCCGGCAGCCCCGCCCTTTTCACGAGGAGCTCGAGGCGGGCCGCATCTTCTTCCGGAAAAATGCCCATTGCCTCGGCCAGCCTCGCTTCTGCCACCATCCCGATGGCCACCGCCTCGCCGTGGCGAAAGACCCTGTAGCCGGAGAGGGCCTCCAGGGCGTGGCCGACGGTGTGGCCGAAGTTGAGGATGGCCCGGCGTCCCTGTTCAGTCTCGTCTTCTTCCACCACCCGCGCCTTGATCCGGCAGGATGTGGCCACGGCGTGAACCAGGGCTTCCGGTTCCAAGGCAAGAAGATTTTCCAAATTACTCTCCAGCCAGGCAAAAAAGCCGGCATCGGCAATCACGCCGTATTTGATCACCTCGGCCAGACCCGATCTCAGCTCGTGCGGGTCAAGCGTGGCCAGCGTGTCCGTATCGGCCACGACGAGCCTGGGCTGGTAAAAGGCGCCGATGATATTTTTCCCGCGGGGGTGGTTTACCGCCACCTTGCCGCCCACGCTGCTGTCCACCTGGGCAAGCAGGGTGGTGGGCACCTGGACGAAAGGAACTCCGCGCATGTAAGTGGCCGCTACAAAACCGGCGAGATCGCCAACTACCCCACCACCTAAGGCGATCACGGGAGATTTTCGGTCGAGTCCGCCGGTGTAGGCCAGGTCGTAAAGTTTTTCTGCGCTGGACAGGCTTTTTGCCTCCTCGCCATCGGGTACTTCGGCGGTAACCACCTGAAAACCGGCGCAAAGAAGGCTTTTTTCCGCGAGGGCGCCGTAAAGCACGCGCACCTTTGGATTTGTTACCAGCAGCGCCTTCGCGCTTAAAGGTAAACCTTTCAGGTAGGCGCCCAGCCTGCCGACTAATCCGGGGCCGATATAGATGTGGTAACCGCGCCCCGTCAGATTCAGGAAAATATCAACTGTCATTTTCTTCCCTGCTTTACTTTTTAATTTACTAGAGGTTTGAGTCTGGTTCCCATCCGTTCTTTAGATTACCTGCTGTCAAATAAGCAATGATCTCGTCCACTACTTTTTCCGGCGTCTTATAACTTGTGTCCACTGTATAATCGGCCGCCTGATAAAAGGGTTTTCTCCTGTCCAAGAGTTCTTTTATTTGCCCCAAGAGATCTCCTTTTTTATTCAGCAGCGGCCTGTGCTTTTTGCCCCTGACCCGCTGGTAGATTATTTCCGGCTCAGCGGTAAGGCAGATCGTTATCCCGTTTCGTTTTAAATCGGCCATGTTTTCGGGGTTCAAAACAGCACCCCCGCCCGTGGCGATCACCATTCCTTCCTGGCGGGAAAGCTTTTGAATCACCAGCCTCTCCTCGGAACGAAATCTTAACTCGCCGTCCTGGGCAAATATCTGGGGGATGGTCTTCCCCGTCACCCGCTCTATTTCAGCATCCGTATCGATAAATTTCCGGCCCAAACGGCTGGCCAAACGCCTGCCCACGGCCGTTTTTCCCGTGCCCATAAAGCCAATTAAAACAATGTTCTTCATATACCCCTCAACTTTTTGTTTATTCAGGCTTATATTTTTTCGCCAGTCCTGTTTTTAAAAAATTTCGCCGGCAAAACTTGTTCCGGGTGATCTAAAGTCCAGGTGAAAAAGATCGGCCACAGTAGCGGCTATGTCGGCAAAGGTTTGTCTAATCCCCAGGTTCACCCCCGGGCGCACCTTGTGGCCGTAGACTAAAACCGGAACGTATTCCCGGCTGTGGTCTGTGCTGGGAGTTGTGGGATCGCAGCCGTGATCGGCGGTAACAATTAAAATATCGTCAGAGCGCAGGGCGTTCATTATCTCCGGGAGGCGGCGATCGAAGGCGGCAAGCGCCTCGGCGTACCCCGGCGCGTTGTTGCGGTGGCCGTAGACCATATCAAAGTCTACTAAGTTGGCGAAGATGAGCCCTCGTTCGCCCCCGCGCATGAATTCCAGGGTCCTGTTTACTCCGTCCATATTGTCCTTCGTGTGCACAGTTCTGGTGATCCCCCGGCCGGCAAAAATATCTTCAATTTTTCCCACCGCCAGCACGGCAAAGCCATTCTCGCAAAGCGCGTCTAAAATGGTGGGTTTGGGGGGCGCTAAAGAAAAATCATGTCTTCTAGCCGTGCGGATAAACGCGCCCGGCCGTCCGATAAAGGGTCGGGCGATGACGCGCGCTACAGCGTGTTTGCCGCTTAAAATTTTGCGGGCAATTTGGCAGATGCGGTAAAGTTCCTGAACGGGGATGATTTCTTCGTGGGCGGCAATCTGAAAAACGCTGTCCGCTGAGGTGTAAACAATCGGATAACCTGTGCGCATGTGTTCAGCACCAAGTTCCTCAATGATTTCCGTTCCGGAAGCAACTTTATTCCCGAGCACGCGCCTGCCAATTTGCTCTTCGAAAAACTCTATTAATTCTTCGGGAAAGCCGTTTGGATAAACTGGAAAGGGCTTGTCCAAAACAAGGCCGGCGATTTCCCAGTGGCCGGTGGTCGTGTCTTTTCCCGGGGAACGCTCCGCCATTTTCCCAAAACTGCCTGCCGGCTCGGCTGCCGCAGGAACACCAGGAATTTGGGTAATATTCCCCAGGCCCAGCCTGGCCAGGTGGGGTAAACTTAACCCTCCTACAGCCCGCGCCGTATTCACGAGTGTATTGCTTCCCGCATCACCGTATTGATCGGCGTCAGGCAAGGCGCCTATGCCAACGCCGTCTAAGACGATTAAAATAATCCGGTTGACTTGCGCGTTGTCCGGCAACGAAAAAAGCTTCCTCCCCCATCAATGTTTTGAAATTTAAAGCATAATTTCGCCAGCTATTCTTTTGCCCTTCCCCGCCTTTGCTTCCTTTGCACCCTCTTTTAAATAAGCTCAGGTACAGCACCTCGTTGTGTTTTTATGCTTTGTACTTTGTGCCTCATGCATCTTACTTACTTAATAATTCGCCCGGGGGTGCGCCTGGTCGTACACTTCTTTTAACCGCGCCCTGGTCAGGTGCGTGTAAATCTGCGTGGTGCTGATATCGGCGTGCCCCAACAGCTCCTGAACGGAACGTAAATCCGCTCCGTTCTCCAGCATATGCGTAGCAAAGGAATGACGCAGGGTATGAGGGTGAATGTCCTTTTTTATTCTGGCCGCGGACGCGTACTTTTTAATAATTTTCCAGAAACCCTGGCGAGTCAGCCGGCGGCCCCGCCGGTTAACAAACAAAGCCGAGGTGAGCTTGCCCCTGGTTAGTTTCGCTCTAGCGCGAACAAGATATTCAGAAACGTAATGGCTGGCCACGCTCCCCAAGGGAATTATGCGCTCCTTGGACCCCTTTCCCAGACAGCGAATGAATCCGTGCTTGAGATTTACCTGGTCGAGATCGAGCGAAATGAGTTCCGATACCCTGATGCCGGTGGCATAAAGCAGCTCAAGCATGGCTTTATCCCGCAGACCGGCCGGATCGGTTACCCGGGGCTGGTTGAGCAGACTTTCCACCTCGGAAACGCTCAGCACCTGAGGCAGCCTTTCCATAATCCGGGGCGATTCCAGGTTGTTTGTGGGGTCCTGGTGCAACATCCCCTCGTTTAAGAGAAAACGATAAAAAGTCCTTAACGCAGCCAGGCGGCGGGAAACTGTCGCCGGCGCCTTGCCTTCCCGTTTAAGTTTTAAAAGGTAGAGGATAATTGCCTGCCGGGCCGTCAAAGACAGGGGATCGAAACCTTCCTGCCGACAAAAGGCATGAAAGTCAATGAGGTCCAGCTTATAAGAAACCAGAGTATTTTCAGCCAGCCCCCGCTCCAGGAGCAAGTAACCAAGGAAACTATCGACCAGCCTTTCCATGGGGTTACGCCACCTCCCCCGTAAAATAGTATCCAACCTCAGCCTGATTACCTTTCCCGTTTCGTTAAAGCCAACCAATCATGAAATGCAGTTTTTTAGTTATAGATGAATCGAATTAAACTTTAATTAAGTTATAAGATCGCGTTCCCAGCCCCACTTCCTGCGCATAGGCCAGCTGACGCTCCCAGTTGGCGTTGGGCCAGATGGCGCCGAACTTGTCCACCGCGCCTTCGCAGCCGGCCAGCCTGGATTCCGGAAGACCTCTTTCTTTGTTCACCAGATCAACGCTGGCCTGATCCAGGGCGACGGGATCTAAAGAGGCAAGAATTCCTATATCCCTTACAATGGAAGCGTCCGTCCAGCCCGCGCAATCGCAGTCCGGGGAAACATTCATAATAAAGTTGAAAAATCCTGCTTTACTTTGTTTGTTTTTCAATACGCCTACACTGTATTCCACAATTTTTTCCTGAGCCACGTGGGGTTCTGTCTTCCAGCTGATCGCAATCGCCCTGTGCGGACAGGTAATGGTGCATTCACCGCAACCGATACATTTTTGAGCATTAATTTGAGCCTTGCGTTTTTCCCGGTCAACTGTAATTGCTTGTGCCGGGCACCACTGGATGCACTTTCCGCAGCCAAGGCATTTTTCTTCTTTCACTTTCGGGAGCACATCGGAATGCATCATTTGTTTTCCGCCCCGGGAGCCGGAGCCCATCCCGATATTTTTTATAGCGCCGCCGAAGCCGACCAGCTCGTGTCCCTTAAAATGGCTGATGACGAGCAAGGCGTCGGCGTGATAAATGGCGCTGCTGATTTTTACTTCTCCGAAGTGTTTTAACTGCACCGGCACATGCACATAATCTTTGCCCACCAGGCCGTCGGCAATGATCAACGGAGCATCCACGACGGCGTAGGTAAAGCCGTTCTCGATGGCCGTCTGCAAATGGTCCACGGCGTTGGCCCGGCTGCCCACGTAAAGAGTATTGGCATCGGTGAGAAAGGGCTTGCCGCCCAGGCTTTTCACCTGATTCACCAGCCTGCGCACAAATTGCGGCCGGATGTAACCGGTGTTGCCACGCTCGCCGAAGTGGACTTTAAGAGCAACCAGATCGCCGGGCGCAATTAACTCCTTCATACCGGCTTTCTCAAATAATTTATCCACTTTGTCTAAAAGGCTTTCTTTGTGCCGGGCGCGCATGTCCGCAAAAAACACGTCCGCAGGCACGGCTTGACCCCCTCTTTTGAATTTGTTTGTTGTTTACATTCTATAAAGCTCAAATTTTTCCTTTTAATTTGACCTGATTAATTCGCTAAAAAAGGACGTCTGGATAAACCCGGCGGCCAGCCGGGTCAGCCAGGGTGAAAAATATGCTTCAATTAAACCCGCTCCCAGGGTAACAGCCATTACCATCAGCATCACTGCGGTATAGCCCAGCACGCAGCTCCATAACCTGGCCCTGTACTCCCCGTGGAGTTTGAAAGTAAACAAAGCAAAAGAAATAGCCGTCACCCCGCCCACAACCAGGGCGGGCAGGTAGATAAAGTTATGGGGAAAAAGAGAAACAACCGCCAGGATAAATCCCGGCCAGGACATGGCTTTGCTCAGGCAAGAAACCGCAAAACCTAAAATAAAGCCGCGTACCAGAATTAAAGCCAGAATAAAAGGGATGCCCACAAAAGTTAAACCTAAAAAATAAATAACGCTGATCACGATTATATTTTCATGCAGAATTGAACGTGCCGCTTTGGTGGAGTCGATCTGGAAGCGTTCCATTTGGATTAGGAAAGCATCCAGGTAACCATGTATTTCAGCGAGCTGTTCCGGGGAGAGATTGTTTGCGGCAAACATCCCGAGCCCGGCGCCCAAAAGAAAAAAAATCAAAACAACTAAGTAGCAAAGCCAGTTTTGCTTCCACGTCCAAAAGCTTTTCCAGACCCCCCACACGCCCGCTTCCTCCCCGCCCAAACCTGTCCCACTTTTATCTTTATGGCGACGGAGAGTAAATTATAACCCGACCCCGGGACAACTAAGAATTAGCGACGGCTTGCTGAAGTATGCAATAACCAGGAAGTAAAATATTTACGGCTTAATTTTTTACCCTAAATCCTGATCTTATCCAAAAGCAATTTAAAAATATACTCCGCGGCCAGAAGATCCTCTAAGGAACTGGCGCTGGCAGCGACAACAGTTACGTCTCTTTGCCACCGGCGGGCCGCCGCGAAGGCTCTGTTTGCCGCCGAAAGGGCCGAAGCACGACCCTTCTTTTTTCTTGTCCGGGCCACGGTTCCTGTCAAAACAGCCGGGGCGCCGGCAGTCAATGCGGCATCGAAGGCAACCCCGCCCGCGTAAGATACGGCCACCACCACCCGCTTTCGGAAATCGGCCAGGGTTACGGTTTCCGCACCCAAATTGGGAAAAACGCCTTCTAGCCTGGCTCCGCTTTCCCTGATCCCCCGGAGCACTTTCTGCACCCGGGAGAGCCTCTCCCGGTCGGAACCCGTGCGCGGTTCGGCAATTATAATTACCCCGGAGCCGCCGGTGCAGGCTTTTTTTCCGGCCAGTCGCCCTACTTGGGCCGGATCAACGGGCACCGGAGGGCGGGCATCGTCCGGAGCGGCCCCGTATACGGCCAGAGCGCCCTCATCCAGAGCCGCTTCCAAAGTGGTGGACATGTCTACAACATCCACAACCATGACAATTTGACCGCTGCCGGCGGCACGGGCCGCCCCGCTGGCATCGGCGCCAAGAAAAACCACCGGAACCAACAAATTCACCCTACTTTACCCGCCTGCAGGCGTAAATGCCCGCCGCCCCAGCGGCTAGAAAGAATTCAGGATCCTCTTCGATCCTTCTGCCCATCGTTGTAACTTCCAATGCGTATGCTTTTACCGCCTCAAAAGTTAGCGAAGCCTCTAGATAAACAATCCGGTGCCGGGCAGAAATCCCGCTCTGTTCAAGTTGCTTCTCTACGTAGGCTTTTTTTTCGGGGGCCATTTCCGGCAGCGTTACCGTGCATTTCGTCAAGGCAATTTTACCCAGTGCAGTGCGCGTGTGGTGGCTTAAGCCCCGGTGGCGCTCCCGCGGGTCGGCAAAACTCAGGCGGGGTACAGCTACCGGGGAGCCTCCCAAAATGTTCACGGCGTTGACGAGTTCTCCCTGCTCCACGGCGGTATGCCCGAATTCGTGGGCCGTTCCGACAACACCCGGACCCGTGGCCGCAACGATAATGTCCGCCCCGGCCGCTCCTTTCGCCGCTAAGAGGCCGCTGTAGATATTGACCGCTTCGTAGTCCCCGCCGAAGGCGTGACCGCAGGTGACAGTGGCCGCGAGCAATCCTTTTTGCTTTAACTCCCCGACCAGTCTACTTAAACAGATAGGCAACGCTCCTCCGTCAGTCATCAGGTAAACCAGACGGGCTTTTCCGCCGGTAAGCTTGTGGATCACTGCCGCCGCCGGTCCCAGAACACTGTGCAAAGAGGCTACGATGACGGGCGTTTTGGCCAGAGTTTTGGCGGCGCGAAAAAGGTTATTCCGGGGGTGGTCTGCTTCCTCAACGGCCAGCACTTTCACCTGCGACGGGGTATAACGCACTTTCATGATGTGGCCTGCTTCAAAAACGTCTTTTTGCGGCGCGTTTAAGTTGGCCATTACAAAATGAACGCCGCCCGTGCCCAGCCTTTTATAAACGGCGGTGGTGTTTAGGAAAACCTCGTCCCCCGGCCGCACCGGCCCAGTCAGATCATCGTAGTTAACCGCCCGCTCTCGTTTGCCTTCGACGATCACTTCCAGTTCGCTTACCCCGGGCCGGGCCGCCGTTACCCCCACAACCTTCCCTGCCCGGATCCTGATCATGAGTCAACCTCTTTGGCCAGACGGATAATCTCCAAAAGAAGCCTCGCGATGTTCACGAGATCCTCTACTTTTATAAACTCTTCCGTGGTATGCACTTTTTTCATGCCGATGCCCAGATTGGCGCAGGCAATGCCCAGGTTGTTAAAAATATTGGCGTCGCTGCCTCCGCCGCTGCTGACCAGCCTGGCGGGAAAGTGAAGGTTGCGCGCGGCGGCCAGCGGCCTCTCTTTACCGCTCGTGCTGGTTATCCGCGCCAGCTGCAAAAATTCATCCAAAATTCGCCGTTCGTTGACCATCCGCGCCCTCCTTTAAATCCCCTTGAACACTTACATCATAGGTTACGTTTTTCTTCCCAGCCTGTCCAGGTAGTCAAGAACTCGATTTTTAATAATAATTTCGGTCAAGGAATATTTTTCTGTAAGCAGGTGAAAAAAGAGCAAGGCAATCAGATAGACGAGCAGATAAGGCCCGCTCAACGTCCAAATTGCGCTCACGCCCAAAATTGCCCCCAGGGGATTGGACCCCGTGTCCCCCATCATTGCTATTGCCTTTAAGTCAACATGCAAATAGGCCAGCAGGCACCCCAAAAAAAAGATTAAAAAAAGCGTTTTGTCCTGGCCCCAACCCGCCAAAACAAAAACTGAAGCAAGCAAAATAAACCCCTTCCCCGCCCTTCCCGGCCGCAAATCCAAAAGGTTGACGGCGTTGGCAGAAAGCGCGATGATTAAGGCGTTGACCGGGATTAACCACCACGGGCCGAAAAAAACGGAAACCAACCCGGCCGCAAGCAGGCCGCCGAAGGCTTTTAAGGCGCCGGTAGTTAAGTAACCCCGGATAAAACTTTGCCCGTGCCCAAAAAGACCGGAAGTTTCCCGCGCCCCCCAGACGTCGTCAACCAGCCCCAGGCAGGTAAAGGCGGCAACAGCAAACAAAACGGCCAGCGCCGCCAACGCATCCTGAAAAAGGGAGCAGTAAATGCCGGCCATAAAAAAGCTCGCCAAAAAGAAAATTAATCCCGCCCCGGTAGGGATCAAATCACCCCGGTAGTTGGGGCGCAAAAATTGAGCCCGGGCGATCAGCGCGATCAAGGCGGGTAAAATTAAACGGGTAATCACAAACCCCGCCCCAAAGGCCAGGAAAACATGTGCCCAATATAAATTAACCACCACCCTAAAGAACTCAACTCAGCTTCCAGAGTGTCCTGGCCACGTGCCAGAACTGCCTCCCCCGGTGCAAAAAGCCGGGTAAATCGCGGGTTGTTTCTTTGTGGCCCATATTCACGGGAACCTCCAGGATTCGAAACCCCGCGCGGGCGGCTTTAATGGTCAAAGCTACCTCCACGCCAAAGCCGGAGGCAAAGGGGATGACGCGGCGGAGTACTTCTTTTGTCAGCGCTCTCTGCCCGGAAAGGGGAGATTGCATGTCCAGACCGGTATAAAATTTTATTCCTGCCCTGGCCAGTCGCCTCACCAGCCCAAAGCCCGCCTTGCGGGCGCTCCCGGGAAAAAGGGCGACGGCCATGTCCGCCTCCCCCTCCAAAACCGGCATGAGCAAACGCCCGGCCTCTTGAGCGGTGCCCCCTAAATCTGCATCCAGGAGCACAACTACGTCGGGCTTAATTTTCGCCACCCCTTGATTAAGGGCCTCTCCTTTTCCCCGGTTGGAGGGCAAAGAGAGAACCTGCGCCCCGGCCAGCCGAGCGGCCCCGGCGGTGCCGTCTGTGGAACCGTCATCCACCACCAGCACGCCATCAATTTCCGGTATGGAAAACACCGCCCGCACTGTCTCAAAAATCCGCTCTTCTTCATTAAAAGCGGGTATGATGGCCATTGCCGTTTTCTTAACCGGCACTGTCTCCCCCTCCGGGGTCATCACAAGGGGGGAGGAGTTTTTGCGCGGTGGATTTAATTCCGTAGTGACCCTGCCGTCCGGACATAGCCAGCACCAGGGCAACCTGACCGGGGACAGTATCAATGTTGTCCACAGTACTGATTCTTTTTTTCTGGTAGTCCCTCATGTAAGAATAAAGGACATTCGTTTCTTCCACCCCGTAAACGGGTATTTTTTTCGCGAGAAAATATTCAATCAGGGGCAAGTCGATCGACTCTGTCTTCACCATTTCCCGCTCCTGGCTCCCGCCGATCAGGACCACGGCATTTAAAGGCACCCCGTACCGGCCCGATATTTTGACCATGTTGGCTTCCATCAGATCGTCAAGAACGCGCCGGTTATCGTTTTGGATAATGCCGCGGGCAATCTCCCTGGCCAGGCGGATATTTAACTGTGCCTCGCTTAACATCTTCCCGCCGAATTTTTCGGCCAGCGCTCCTTTGTTTAAACTACCGTCAAAACCCCTCATGATCGTTGTAATTGACTGTACCTCGGCCCCGGCCAGTTGAAGGGTAGCGATCAAATCGTCGGGGAAGCCGTAACTATTAGTTTCAATGACCGCTATTTGATGCCCGGCAAGTCGTCCTTTCACCAGGCAGGGAAGAATTTGCCTGGCAAAGTCCCTTTGCATGTTGTTGTCCATCTGAAAACGATCAAGACGCGCCTGGGTAGCTTCGTTATCCCGCCGCAGCTGCTCCAGTTGTCTTTCCAGACGGTCGGCAATTTGCCGGCGGCTTTCCATCAGCGCATCGGTTTTGAGCATTGTTCCTCCGATCAGAATTCCCAAACCGAGGGCTAAAAAAACAGCGGCCAGCGAGGCGAGGTGATAACGCAACTCAATAATCAAAGCCGTCACCTAAATCCCCAGGAAAAGTTTAAATTGCAGAAAAATCAGGTGCAGCAACTCCCTCGTCACGGGAGAGACAAAAATAACGATCCCCACCGGCAAAAGAGCGGCTAAAAATATCTGCGCCACGTGACGGGCGCACAGGCGGCCGCGATAAAGCTTGCTTACTCCTTTAGCATCCACCAGGACCGAGCCGATTTTCATCCTGACCAAAAAGGTGCTGCCCATCCCCCGGCGCCCTTTCTCTAAAAAGTCTTCCACGCAGAAATGGGCGCCTACGATGACGATCAGCTCCGCCCCTTTTTCGTAAGCCAGGAGCATGGCGATATCCTCGCTTGTCCCGGGCGCGGCAAAGATGGCCGCCGGCAGGTCCAAATCTTTTATTCTCTTTAAACCGGGAGAGCGGCCGTCCGGGTAGGCGTGGACGACCACCTCCGCCCCGCTTAAGAGGGCTTCGTCGCTTACGCTATCCATGTCGCCGACAATTAGATCGGGCCGGTAACCAAATTCCACGATCGCGTCGGCGCCGCCGTCCACCCCGATCAAGACAGGCCTTACTTCCCTGATGTAAGATCGGATCGCTTTTAAATCTTCCTTGTAACTCTCCCCTCTCACCACCACCAGGGCATGCCGCCCTTCTATTCTCGTCCGCAAGGAGGGCAGCCTATATTCCCCGGTGACCAGGCCAATTTCGCTCCGGGCGTGCTCGATTGTATTCCGGATAAAACCGGCCAGCACCCCGTTCATTTTCCGGCGGGCCTCTTCCATTTTTTTCTGGAGCATATCCTCCCGCAAAAGCTCTCCGGAGCCAATCAGCGCACCCTCCAGGTAAATTTTATCTTCAACAATCTCGATTACCTGGCCTTCTTTAATTTTCTCCATGATCTTTTCCCCGACGTTATCCAGCAAAACAATGCCCGCTCTGACCAGGGTAAGCGGCCCTGCATTCGGGTAGTCGCCGGTCGTGGAGCGGGCGGTGTTAACTACGGCGCGGGGACGGACACAAAGCAGCGACCGGGCCGCCAGGCCGTCCAGATTGGGGTGGCTGATGACGGCGATATCGCCGGGAGTCAACCTCTTCACCAGGTTTTTTGTGCGTCTATCGATCCTGGCCACGCCTCGGACATGCATTATTGTTCACCAAAAGAATTTTACAATTTTTAAAAAGGTTAGTCAAATCAGCTAATAAAAAACCTGACGCAGGGGTCAGGTTTGACTTGGTCCGGTTTACTTCTCCGGTCAGCTCACCTTTGCTTCGATGCGCAGTTTATCGGCAACCATGGCGATGAATTCTGAGTTGGTCGGCTTACCCCTCTCCAGATTGATAGTATATCCAAAAAACTTCGTCATCATTTCTACGTTTCCCCGGTCCCAGGCAAGTTCAATGGCGTGGCGAATGGCCCTTTCCACCCGGCTGGGAGTTGTATTGTATTTCTGGGCAATCATCGGGTATAATTCCTTGGTCACCGCGCCCAATAAGTTGATTTCGTTGATCACCATCAAAATCGCGTCCCGCAGGTAATGATAGCCCTTAATATGCGCCGGTACGCCCATTTCGTGGATGATGTTGGTGACGGCAATATCCAGGTTTTTGGGCTTAACGGGGGAAACGTATTGAGAGACGTTAAATCCGTCCGCCAGTTGGCGGATCCGGGTAGCAAGCACGGAAAAATCGAAAGGTTTCAATACATAATAATCCGCGCCCAGGTCCATCGCCCGCTGGGTGAAGGTTTCTTGCCCAAAAGCAGTGAGCATGATTACTTTTGGCCGCGGGTTGATCGTTCCGGTCGACAGCTTTTCAAGAACCCCTATTCCGTCCAGGTGAGGCATGATGATATCCAGGATAACAACGTCCGGGTTATGCTGCTCAATCATTTCCAGGGCTTCCAACCCGTTATAGGCAATCCCAGTAAGAATAAAATCCTCTTGCTGAGTAAAGTAGTCTTTTAGTAATTCACAAAACTCTTTGTTGTCGTCAGCGACCAATATCTTGACCTTTTTCCTGCTCATTTCCCTTGCCTCCTATTTATTTTTTCCCCAGTTTATTTCCAGGTATTTATATCCATTAGCTAAAAGTATTTCGACGGACAATTAAAAAGTCCTCCCTGGCTGCTTAAAAGTACCAATATTTCCCATATTATTACATTGTTTATTTTACAGTTTTAAAAAGATCGAAAAACTCATTTCAAGCAACAATTTTATTGCCCCTCTTCACAATCAAAAGGCCGGCTTCCTGGAGCATCCATTCCGCCGGCACACCGTAACCGCGGGTGGGATCGTTGACGAAAACATGCGTCACGACACCGACAAATTTTCCGTTTTGGATAATCGGGCTGCCGCTCATTCCCTGGATAATCCCTCCCGCCCGCCGGATCAACTCGCGGTCGGTAACCCTGATTACCAACCCCTTCCCTTCCGGCCTGATTTGCGGGTTTACTTTCTCTATTTCAATGGCAAAGCGTTCTATTCGTTCTTCTTTCAGCACTGTTAATATTTCTGCCGGTCCGGCGGCTATTTCGTAAGCCATCGCTACGGGCATCGGCCGTGGGTAAAAAAATTGGCCGGGCGGCTGCTGCAATGTACCGAAGATGCCAAAGGGCGTGTTTTTCTGGATGTTGCCCGTAAAGCTGGCCTTTCCCAGGAAAATGCCTATTTTTTCTCCCGGCCTCCCCCGGCAGCCCGAATAGATATCCCGGACCAGCGCATTCACTATTTTTCCGTCACTCAAATCCACTTTCCAGGCTGCACTCGCATCTGTAACCATATGTCCCAAAGCGCCGTAAAGCCTTGTCTTAGGGTCGTAAAAAGTCAAAGTGCCCATGCCTGCCGTGCTGTCCCGGATCAATAAACCGATCCGGTACCGCCCTGTCTCCCGGCAAAAAACGGGATTAAGGCGCACGGCAAACATTTTCTTATTCCTTTTTATCTCCAGGGTGACGGGCTTTCCCTCCCGCCCGCTGCGATTTATTTCCTCCCTGAGCTGCTTTTCGTTTTGCACAGGGATATTGTTCACCTTGACGATCAAATCGCCCGCCAGAATACCTCCTTTTTCGGCGGGGTGATACTTTTTCCCGGTAGAATCTTCCACCGCCGTGTGGCCGACGACCATTACTCCTTCCGCATGCAAAAAGACACCGATGGAATGCCCGCAAACCATCACCTGCGGTGGGGCAACAACATTCACCAGCATTTCGTGAAAAGGGATCAGCCCGAACAGCTTGAGCCGGATGTGCAACTGGCCCGGCTCCGCGGCCAGCGGAACGCTTTGCGAAAAATCAATAACTTTGGGCCGGTCGTCAAGATATCCATTCAGGTGACGGGATAGCCCGGAATGAAAAAACGGCCGGGGAAGGATCGGGTCGCCGATTTTAACGTTTTGCTGGACAGGAAGAGCGAACAGGTTTTTCACTAGAAAAGCCAGAACTAAAAAATAAAATAATACCCATTCGATTTTGTAAATCCTTTTCTTCAGGTTGCTTTCCCCCTCAACTGGACAATATCTGGTGTAATTTTAAGATATATAAAATATAATCGTGTATTTTTAAAGTAACCTGAGATAATTGCGATTATTCTGCCTAAATGTGCCGTAGTTTGCCAATATGCTGATTTATAAGCTCTAGACTTGTACTGTAATATTTTGTAAAAAATTAAACCCCGCTCCGGGGGGCAAACCAGCAACGAGGCGGCAGCAAGCCTTTCGCGCATCACTGCCGCTTTCTTCTTATGTTTTTTTTCCTGACGCTGGATAAGCGAACAGTCCAATACGGCCAGCCGATCATGAGGCCAATTTTTTATCACGCACCCACAGCCGAGGCGCTAGAACCCGTCTTCTACGAAACCGAATTTCTCCTGGGGCCCTACCTGCTGGCTGCCCCGTTAATGGACCGGGCACCAACTCGGACCTGCTATCTCCCTCCCGGCACCTGGTATTCGTGGTGGTGCGGGAAAGAACGCCAGGGAGGCCAAACGTACCAGACAAGTTGGGAAGAAGATACCGATCTCCCCCTTTTTATCCGGGAAAACGCCATCGTTCCCACGTACCCGGAAGCGCCGTCCTATATTCCTGATCGTTCACTGGAAGACCTGGAGATTCTTGTTGTATTGAAAGATCAAGCGGAAGGGGCAGCAATCGAATATTTTGACGGCGAGTCGCTGCTTGCTTACGAAATCCAATTTTCAATCCGAACAGATTTTATCGAGGGTAAAATTAACTTAAAAAAAGAGGGCCGGATTCCAACAGGATACCGGCCTCCGGAGACCCTTCACATTCGGTTGCCTCATAGAATAAGAAACGTAGAGTTGATTTCAGCACACAGGGCCCATTTGCTCACCCCTGATCCGAGCATAGGCTCCTGGACAAGGATCACCATAAACAATCCTGCCTTTCCCTTCAGGGCCAACTTCCTTGTTGCGGGCAGCTAAAACCAATAATCCCGGCGGTATCTTCGCGAAATATGGCATTAACTTTAACATTTACGTGGACCACGCTTCTTTGGCCTGCTTCGCCTGCCAGACGAGCTGGCGGGCGTGTTCCCAGGCCAGTCCGTCGTCTTTTCCCGCCAGCATGCGGGCAATCTCTTTAACGCGCTTTTCTTCCCGGAGCGCTTCCACGTAAATATTCGTCTGTCCGTCCTGGACCGCTTTGCAAACGTAATAATGGTTGTCCGCGTGGCAGGCCACCTGCGCGGCGTGCGTCACGCAAATTACCTGGACGCGGGCGGCAAGGCGGGAAAGTTTTTCGGCCACCGCCTGAAGGGTCCTGCCGCCTATGCCCGTGTCCACCTCGTCAAAAACCAGGGTGGGAATCTCGTCTAGCGAGGCCAAAATAGTTCTTAACGCCAGCATAATTCTGGACAGCTCCCCTCCGGAGGCAATTTTGGCCAACGGCCGGGGCGGCTCTCCGGGATTGGGAGAGATAAAAAACTCAATTCTTTCCTGCCCGTGAGCAGAAATACCCGTTAATTGTTCGAACTGAACACAAAATTCAACCTTGCCCATTTCCAGAGAAGCCAGTTCCGCCGCAACTGCCTCTTGGAGCCGGCGGGCGGCTTCTCGGCGGGCGCGCGTTAGCTCCCGGGAAACCTGGCGCCACTCGGCTTCCAGGCGGTTAACCTCCTCCTCTAAAGCGGCGGTATCTTCCTCCAGGGCGGCCAGCTGGTCGTGCTCGCGGGCGGCCTGCTCCCGGTAGCGCAGTATGTCGGCAATCGTATCGCCATACTTTCTTTTTAAATTTTTAAGCAGAGCCAGGCGTTCCTCAACCAGTTGTAACTGCTCGGGGTCAACCTGGATTTGCTCGCGGTAGCCGGACAGTTCGCGCGCCACATCCTCCAGCTGGTAATAAGCGCTTTCCACCGCCGCTAACGAAGGGGCCAGCGCCTCATCTAAGCGGGACAGCTCGCTTAAGCAACGCCTGGCCTGCCCCAGGCAATCCAGGGCAGACGGCCCGTGTCCTCCGCTTCCCTGTAAAAATTCGTAACCTTCCCCGGCCAAGGATAAAATTTTTTCTGCGTTGGCCAGCCGCCGGCGTTCCCTGAGAAGTTCCTCTTCCTCAGTCGGCGCGGACAATTTAGCCCGGTCAATTTCTTCCATCTGGTAGCGCAACATGTCCAGGCGGCGCGCCCGGTCCTTCGCGTTGCTGGTTATTTCGCCAAGACGCACTTTTGCAGCCCGCCACCGGCCGTATATTTCCCTGACGGCCTTTTGCAGGCTTTCCGTTTGCGCGCCGCCAAAACGATCCAGCAAATCCAGCTGATGTTCTGGCATCGCCAGGGTTTGCTGCTCATACTGTCCCTGCAGTGCCACCAGGAAACGACCCGCTTCCCGGTAAAGGCCCACCGTAACGGCCTGTCCATTTAAACGGCAAGTATTCCGGCCGCTCCTGGTTAACTCCCGGGACATTACTAAAGTACCGTCTTCCTCCCCGGGAATTCCCCACCCGGATAATTTTTCTTTCAGCGGCAAGTGCCTGCCGATCTCGAATACCGCCGTGACGCGCGCCTTTTCCCTGCCGGTGCGGATAAATTCCGCCGACGCCCGCTGACCCAGAGCGACCTGCAGGGCATCGACAATAATGGACTTCCCTGCTCCTGTTTCCCCGGTTAAAACGTTTAAGCCGGGCGTGAATTCTATGCTCGCCTGACCGATCAGGCCGAAATCCTGAATTTCCAGCAGAACTAACATGGCCGCCAACTCCTTAGCCTGGCTTTTGATTAATCAGCTGGTGAAAACGCTTCAAAAGCCTGGACACATATTTTTTCGGTTTGACAACGGCTAAAATAGTGTCGTCTCCAGCGACCGTGCCGATAATTCCCGTCAAATTGGCGTGGTCGAGAGCACAAGCTACTCCCTGTGCTTCTCCCGGAAGAGTCTTTAAAACGATCAGATTTTCGCTGTAATCAAACGAAACAACAGAATCCTTAAACGCCCTTTTCAAACGCTCCTCGCGGTATAATGACCGGGGAGCCTCCGGCAAGATGTAGCACGCCGCGTTGTTTCCAGTCGGCGCTTTGATCAGACCCAGTTCTTTGATGTCACGGGAAATGGTGGCCTGGGTGGCTTTGAGCCCTTGTGCCTGCAGGGCCAGGGCCAGTTCCTTTTGGGTCTGCACCTGCCTTTGGGAAATGATCTCAAGAATTTTCTTTTGCCGCTGAACCTTCATTGGAAATACCAGCCTTTTCGCCTTCGCTCAACTTCCTGCGTAAAAGATAATAGAAGCTCCGGTTTTTCAACCGGATAAATTTCGCCTGAAATGGAGACCTGGTGACGACCACGGCGTCGTTTTGCTCCAACCGAACGCCGTACTGCCCGTCCATGGTCAGCATTACCTCTTCCTTCTGGGAATTAACGATTACCCTGATCTCGCTTTCTGCTCCAATCACCAGGGGCCTGGCCCACAGGGAATGCGGGCAGATGGGAGTCACCAGCATCAAGGCCAGGTCGGGAGAAACCAGGGGCCCGCCCGCCGAGAGGGAATATGCCGTAGAACCCGTGGGACTGGCGATAATTAAACCATCCGCCGGGTAGGTGGCAACATATTCGTCGTTAACATAAGTCTCCAAAAAAATGAGCCGCGCGAAGGCGCCCTTGGTTACCACCGCGTCATTAAGCGCCGTGGAACGGGCGACGCAACTGCCCCGGCGATACACCTTTGCCTCCAGCATCATGCGATCATCGACACTGTATTCACCTTTCAAAAGCTTTTCCAGGGCAAAAAAGAGTTCGGGAGCGTCAACCTCCGTTAAAAATCCCATCCGACCGATGTTGATCCCCAAAAGGGGGATGCCGGCAGGGGCGGCCAGCCTGGCGCTATTCAGCAACGTGCCGTCGCCCCCAAGCACAATCAGGCACTGGGCTTCTTTAACTAATTCCGCGGCCGTGTATTCAGGAAAGCCCAGGGCTTGCGCGGCTTCCGGAGCCAGCAAAGGTTTGCACCGGTTGGCCTGGAGCCAGTTAATGGTTTTCTTGACCAAGTCTTGTATATTCTCTTTATCAAGATTTATTACCAGGCCAACATTCTGCATTTCATACACCTCGAATCAGGATGCTGGGGGGACGCTCACTTCAGGGTGCGGTGCGCCTCCTCCACCGCGGCGGAGGTCCTGGCTTCGACTGCTGAAGGACTGAGCCCGTTTTGCGCATCCTTATCAAAATAAAGCAGGTATTCAATATTTCCTTCCGGACCTTTGAGAGGAGAAAAATCCAGCCCCCGCACAGCCCAGCCTAAAGCACTCACCACCGCGCATACTTTGGCAATCACTTCCCGGTGGACAAGAGGGTCCCTGACGACGCCCTTTTTGCCGACTTTTTCTCGCCCCGCTTCAAACTGGGGTTTGATTAAGGCTACGCCCTGAGCGTCCGCCGTGGTCAGGTCTTTTATTTTGGGCAAAACTATGGCCAGGGAGATGAAAGATACATCAATGACCGCAAAATTGGGGGGAAGGGCAAATGCTTCTGGGGAAAGGTCCCGGATATTCGTGCGCTCCAAAACCACCACCTGGGGAGAGGTGCGCAGCTTCCAGGCAAGCTGACCGTAACCCACGTCTACCGCGTAGACAAGGCGCGCTCCGTGCGCTAACGCACAATCGGTGAAGCCCCCCGTGGAAGCGCCCACGTCCAAAACAATTTTATCTCTCAAATCCAGGTGAAAGGCGTGAATAGCTTTTTCTAACTTTAAACCGCCCCGGCTGACGTAAGGCATGCGCTCCACAACAGTGAGCTCCGCATCGGGCTGGACTTGCGCGGCAGGCTTGAACACCTTTTGGCCGTTGACCAGCACCTGGCCGGACATGGTCGCCGCCCTTGCTTTTTCCCGGCTGGCAAACAACCCCTTTCTAACCAACAGCACGTCCAGCCTGATCTTCGGCGGAACCAAATTATTTCCCCCCTGCCTTCAGCCTGTCCTCAGCCGTTAATCGCCGGGGGGCAGGAACCTGGCGGTTCGTTTTTCCCTCTTTTTTTCTGGTCTCTGAAATATGGCGGCCTACGGCCACACTTGCCGGGCGCACCCCTAAATTGGACAGGACGAGGTTCACTACATTTTCTGCGGTCAGCCCCTGCTGAGCGAGGAGAATATCGCGACTGCCGTGTTCGACAAAGGTATCGCCGATGCCCAGCCGGAACAGCGGGCAATTATAAACCTGCCGGCGCTCCAGCGCCTCCAGCACCGCACTGCCGAAACCTCCCGCCAGAACATGCTCCTCCATAGTGATCATCAGCCTGGTCTTCAGGGCGTAACGGGTAAGACATTCTTCATCCAGCGGTTTTACAAACCGCGCGTTGATTACCGCCGCGTCAACACCATGCTCCGCCAAAAGCTCCGCCGCCTCCTGGGCCACTTTCACCATGCTTCCAATCGCTACCAGGGCTACATCGCAACCGTCGCGAAGCGTTTGCGCCCGGCCGAGGGGTAATTGTTCCGGCTCCCCGGTGAGCGGACAACCCGTTCCTTTATCCCGCGGGTAGCGAACGGCCGCCGGTCCGTGGTGGTCGAGGGCGGTTTTCAGCATGTGCCGGAGCTCGTCTTCATCCTTAGGCGCCATAACCACCATGTTGGGTATGGAGCGCAGGTAGGCGTAATCAAAAACGCCGTGGTGGGTAGGGCCGTCATCCCCCACCAAACCGCCCCGATCGATGGCAAAAGTTACCGGAAGTTTTTGTAAACAAACATCATGAAGCACCTGATCGTACGCTCTTTGCAAAAAGGTAGAATAAATGGCCACCACCGGCTTTAACCCGCCGGAAGCGAGTCCCGCGCCCAGGGTTACGGCGTGCTGCTCCGCTATTCCCACGTCGAAAAACCTTTCCGGAAAGAGCCGGGCAAATTTGGAGAGCCCGGTACCGGAAGGCATGGCGGCCGTAATGGCCACGATCTTTTCATCCTGCCGGGCCAGCTGGATTAACGTTTCGCCAAACACCTCCGTATAGGTAGGAGGGGAAGCACCGGCCGCACTCTTGCCCGTTTCCACCGAAAAAGGGCCAATTCCGTGGAACTTATCCGCCTTTTCCTCCGCCGGGGGGTAGCCTTTCCCTTTCTGGGTAATCACGTGCACCAGCACGGGCCCCCGGCCGGTCCTGGCCTGCTCAAAAACGGCAAGCATTTCCGGGATGTTATGCCCGTTGATCGGCCCCAAATACTTAAAGCCCAGTTCTTCAAAAAACATGCCGGGCACGACCAGATATTTTAACGAATCTTTTAACCTCTCCACTGCCTTTACCACCGCCGGACCGATGGCCGGGATTTTTTTGAGCAGCTGTTCGATTTCCTCTTTGCTCCGGGAATACATTGGTTCGGTGCGCAGGCGGGTTAAATACCTGGACAGCGCCCCCACGTTGCGGGCGATCGACATTTCGTTGTCGTTGAGCACAACGATTAAGTCCCGCTGGATGTGCCCGGCGTGATTTAAAGCCTCAAAAGCCATTCCCGCGGTCATGGCGCCGTCGCCAATCACGGCCACCACCGCGTATTTTTTCTTTTGTAAATCACGCGCCAAAGCCATTCCCAGGGCGGCGGAAATGGACGTGCTGCTGTGCCCGGTGGCAAAAGCGTCGTACGGACTTTCCTGCGGCCGGGGGAAACCGCTGATCCCCCCAAACTTCCTTAAGGTTCGAAACTCCTCCCGGCGCCCGGTTAAAAGCTTGTGTGCGTAGCACTGGTGGCCTACGTCCCAGACAATCTTATCCTCCGGAGCGCGAAAAACTCTATGCAGCGCCAAGGTAAGCTCCACCACGCCCAGATTAGGTGCCAGGTGCCCGCCGTTGGCGGCGACCGTCTCAATAATTTCCTGGCGTATTTCCCGGGCCAGCTGTTGCAGCTGCGCAATCGACAAAGGCTGCAAATCTTCTGGCGAATTAATTCTGGAAAGGAGCCGGGTCAAAATTAACCTTCCCACCTTTCCCAATGTTTTTTCCTGCCGCGTTTTTACTGCCGCGACCCGGCGCGCCGGGGTTTTTTACCAAAAGTTATCCCCGTTAAGCGACTCCAGGCCGCCAGCAGCCTGCCCACCAGAAAAATTACTTCGTTTGGACGAGTCAGCGCCAGCCTTTTCCCCATTGCCTTGCCCCCTATGGTCATGGCGGCAATAGTGCCGGTCATGAGCATGTTCAGCAAAACCCGGTCGCCTTCTGGCCAGCGCAACATAATCTGCAGGACGAGGGCGATCCCCATCGCCCCGCTGAGCGTTCCGGCAATGTCGCCAATCACGTCGTTGCAGATATTGGCCACGCGGTCTGCATTGCGAATGAGGAAAACGCTTTCCTGAGCGCCAGGCACTTTTTTTGCGCCCTTGGCATGAAAAGGCGCTTCCCGCGCTGCCGCCACAGAAGTTCCGACGACGTCGGCGGCAATCCCCGATAGTATAATTATAACTAAAAAAAGAAATGATAAAAATAAATTTTGGACTTTAATCGCCAATATTTCCGATAACCAAAAAAAAGCAACCGCTAAAATAAAAGAGGTTGCTCCAATTACGAAAATATAGCTTTTGGAAACTGTTGATCTGTTGTTCGCCAAACTAGTTAACACCTCAAGGGGCGGTAAGGTAAGTGACAGCAGTGCGGGTAAATGTTGTGGCTTAGGTCCAGCAGGTTTTCCCAGGCGATCACCGGCTGTCGCCAGTCCGGCGGTTTCCCTTTCAGATCGCCTCCGAAGTATTGCTAGCTTCGGGGCTGGATTACCACTTAGTCCACAC
>DYES01000071.1 GCA_020725585.1 Desulfovirgula sp. | reverse complement strand
CATTAACTCTTTTTTGCCGCCTTACAGAGAGAGGAGGTTTGGCATGGCTCAAAAATGTACCGATTGCGGTAAAGAACTTTCCTTTTGGAGCAGGCTTTTTCCGTCTGACCGTAAACTGTGCCCCGGGTGCAAAAACGCCAGGAGAGAAAAGATCAAACAGTACGTATCCAAACTGAATGAATTTGGCACGGACCGTTATCTTACTCCCCAGGAAGAACGGGAGCTTGCCGCCCTGCAGCAGAGTCTGGGCTTAAGCGATGAGGATCTCAAGGAGGCCAAAAGAACGCTGGCCAACCTGCGCCAGTTAACAAAGAATTTCGATCTCGCCAGATACGAAGAAAAACTCCGCCAGGTTGGTGAAGACGGGTATTTGGAGCCCGAGGAAGAAGCAGAATTAAATACCCTGAAGGAAGAACTGGACCTTACCGACGAAGAGATCGCGCCCACCTGCGGACAGCTTGTCCGCTTAAAACGGCTGACCGCCATTAAAAACGGGCAGCTTCCCGTCCTGGCCGCCGACATTCTCCTGAAAAAAGGAGAACTCTGCCATTTTGAGGTTTCCTGCGACCTGGTGGAGGAAAGAAGCCGCACCAGGTACATAGGCGGGAGCCAGGGGGTGAGTTTCCGGATCGCCAAAGGGGTCTACTACCGGGTGGGCGGCTTCAAGGGGGAGCGGGTGGTGGATACGTACAAACAGGTCACGGACAGCGGGACTCTCTACATCACAAATAAAAGGGTGGTTTTCGCCGGAACAAAGAAGAACGTTACCTACCCGTTGCACAAGATCGTCAACTTCATCAAGTACCAAGACGCCGTCCAGTTCCAGAAGGAAAACGAGGCCAGGCCTAAATATTTTCTCGTCAAAGAACAGGATAGTATCGATGAAATCGGGTTGATCCTGGCCCGGCTTGTTTCTTGAAAAATAACCTGTGTCAGGGCGGCAACCACCCCGATCTCTGGGCGCGAAGGAATAGCAGCACTCATTAATTTGCAATGGTATCCAGCCCTCCTGCTTAGTTATGCCGGCGGGATCTGTGCACTGGCTGCCGGTCATTATAACAACCTGTTTGCTCTTTTTGGAAAACCTAAGTACCGGGATTATTACAGAAATAGAAAATTACCTGCTGTAGAAGTCTTAAATGTATACTATGTCTTTCGTTCCGACCTGAAAAAATGGGTACCTTGCCAAAATGCTAAAAGGGAATATACTCCTGATAAGTAATTATCTATTGGACGTTTTACGGGAACCCCTTCACCCGTATTTACAGGAGGATGGGGAATATGAAATTACATTTAACATTTATGAATACCTGCTGGGCCTTATATATGAGGATTTAATTAATGCAGGAACGGAATTGAATTGGGCTCCTGCAGGTCGTTTTTGGTGGCGCTATAGTGATGACTGGAAAAAAATCGCCTATTATGGATTTTATAAATGAGGGGCTTGCTCAGAGCGAAAAATGATAGAGAAAGAAATTGCGGGACATGAAAAACCGGGGTCGATCTTCTCCGGCTTACGTGACAGGCGAGCCACGTGTTTTTAGCCCTTGCTGTGATCTTTTACAGGGTATTTCATTCGATTATAACACACAGGGATAAATAGTTTCAAGGGTAAGAATTTTTGAGGGCACCCGCGTCCTGGATAAAAGAGATAAGGAAAAGGCTTCCGGTTAAAACCCCGGAAGCCTTGGTAACTGGGCATATTCTGGTGTCGGAGGCGGGACTTGAACCCGCACGGTTGCCCATACGCCCCTCAAACGTACGCGTCTGCCAATTCCGCCACTCCGACTCGGATTGCAATTAAAATTATACGATTCGTTTATGATCCTGTCAAGTACCGGCAGGATTTTTCTAATTACTGGAGAATAGGATCACTAAAAAAGCTGACTGAACGTTTAAAAAATAAGCTGTCAATTAATCAAAAAGGGGTTTACTGCATACCCAGGTTGGCTGGCAAAAGCGCAATAGTTACGGGTTCGGGAAGGGGCATCGGGCGGGCCATCGCTTTAGAGCTGGCGCGGGAAGGTGCGGACGTGGCGGTCGTTGACTTGGTTGTGGAAAACGCCGCAAGCGTGGCCAAGGAAATACAGGCAATGGGGCGCAGATCTTTAGCCGTACAGTTGGATGTCACCAGGTTTGCCGAGGTAAAAGAAGTGTTTGCTAAAATCATCTCTGCCTTTGGAAAAGTTGATATTTTAGTAAATAACGCCGGCTGGGATAAATTAGAGCCGTTTGTGGAAAGCACCGAAGAAACCTGGGATAAAATTATCGCCATCAACTACCGCGGCATGTTAAATTGCACGCGGGTGATTCTTGATCACATGATTGCCAGGCAGTATGGCAAAATCGTCAGCATTAGTTCTGATGCAGGCCGCGTCGGTTCGACAGGGGAAGCGGTGTATTCCAGCTGTAATGGAGCGGTAATTGCATTTAGCAAAACGCTGGCTCGCGAAATGGCCCGCTATAAAATTAACGTAAACGTTGTTTGTCCAGGGCCTACGGAAAAGCCGCTGTTTGCCGAACTGTTCCGCGGCCGGGAGAAATTGTTGGCGGCAATGGTAAAAGCCATACCCTGGGGGAGGTTGGCTAAGTCCGAAGACATCGCGCCGGCGGTGGCTTTCCTGGCTTCAGATGGAGCAGGGTATATAACAGGCCAAACGCTAAGCGTAAGTGGTGGTTTAACCATGGCCTAAGAAACCAAAATAGTTTTCGTTATTCTCCTTGGAGGGGGAGAAGCTAGTAATTAGCCGATTATATTATAATAATTCTTTATAATTCTTTATTTTTTAAAGAAATTAACTGTTTGAATAAAATATTTAAAATAAATATATAGAAGGTGGTAACATGATGGGTTTACAGGGGGAAGAAGGAAAAAACTCTACAAGCAGGCTTCCTTTTCATTTTCATTATGGATACGTAATTTTAGTCATCGGCATTTTAACTGTGACGGGAGCTCTGGGCTTTGCCCGCTTTGGATACACGACGATTTTGCCTTCCATGAAAGCCGGCTTAAATTTTAATAACGCTCAGATGGGGATGATTGCCACCGGTAACCTGATTGGCTATACGGCCTTTTCCCTGATCGGCGGTTTTTTAGCCTCCAGGTTTGGTCCCCGGATAATTATCGTCTTTTCCATGTTTTTGGCCGGGACGACGATGATTCTTACCGGGCTGGCCAATGGATTTGCTGCCGCGCTGCTTTTCCGGTTTATTACCGGTTTAGGGAGTGCGGGGAGCAATATCCCGGTCATGGGGCTTGCTTCTGCCTGGTTTGCCCCCAGGCGGCGGGGCATGGCGGCAGGCTTCCTGGTCGGCGGTTCGGGGGTGGCCCTGGTGGTAACCGGTTTTTTGGTCCCGGGCGTGATAAATGCCTGGCCTGAAAACGGTTGGAGGATTAGCTGGTTTATATTGGGCGGCCTGGTGGTTTTACTGGGAATACTGAGTTATGTTTTTCTCCGCAATAACCCCGCGGAAAAAGGGCTGTTGCCCGTGGGCGCCGAAGCAAAAAAACCTGAAAAGACGGCCGGCAAAGACATTAGCGAAGCCCGGAGTAATAGCGGACAGGGTGCCAATGGCAAAACAGTTCCGGCTAAAACCGGCAAAGAAAGGATTCGGTGGGGCAGCGTTTACGCCTCTGCGGCTTTGTGGCACCTCGGGCTGGTTTATTTTATGTTTGGATTTTCCTACATTATTTACGGGACATTTTTCTCGGCTACGTTGATTAGCGATAAAGGGTTGTCTCAAGCATCCGCCGGCTCGATGTGGGCCCTGGTTGGCGTAATTAGTATTTTTAGCGGGATTTTATGGGGGACCATCTCGGATTACCTCGGGCGCAAGTATGCCCTGGCCATGATTTTTGGCCTGCAGGCGATTTGTTATGCTCTAATGGCAGGCGGGCACGCCCATGTTACCCTTCTCGTCTCGGCTATTTTATTTGGCCTGACCTGCTGGAGCATTCCGGGGGTTGTTGCGGCAGCCTGTGGTGATTACGTGGGGGCGCGGCTGGCGCCGGCAGCTCTGGGGATGGTGACCCTGTGCTTTGCCGTAGGGCAGGCGGCCGCCCCTTCTGTAGCGGGTTACCTGGCAGATCTCAAGCATTCCTTTAGTCCGGCTCTTTTCCTGGCGGCAGGCGTAGCGGCCTTAGGAAGCCTGGGTTCTTTATCCTTGCGGCCGCCAAAGGTTAAATAAAGCTTTAACAGGTCTATTTCTTTAGCTAAAGTTTTAACCCGTAAGTGCTAACACAGAATTAAGTCCAGGGGAACGATTTTAGGGGAACGATTTTTATTATATAAAACGATTTAAAGGCATTGCTTTGTAATTTAGAAAATTATCGTATTTGTATAACTTTAATCACTAATAATAGTTAATTCAATATTCATTCTTTAAAGTGATTTATAAAAACTAAAAAATATTATATAATCATAGGAGTGTTCTGACAAATATTTCATAAATAAAATATATGAAGCCTCTCGGGTGTGCGTTGTTCCTACACAACGCAGGCAGTAATGCCTGAATAAAAGTAGGCGTCAGGCGCAAGACTGACGAACTATGTTTCCGAATCGCCGGGTGAAATCCCCGGATGCGTAGAAAGTTGGCTACGCGGAAAGGCTAATCCTCCGACGTGCCCTGATAATCCGATGTGACAGTGATTCAGGGTATGATGCTCGGTGAAGACGGCGAAAACCAGACCTGCGAAGCGGTTAGGAAAGTAGTCGGGCCGCTATAAAACGACCATGCCGACTCACCATAGGAACCCGCGTATGTACGGCTCGAAAGCTTCGGGTAAAGAAAATGAACTTTGCCACACTCGAAAGAGTTGCGAAGAAACGGCCAAGGTAATCCGAGATGCCAAAGCTGACGCTTTCCAGCATGGAAGCGTGCCCAGCCCTCCAACCGTGGGCAAAGGCTTTCCTCCGGGTCATAGCGGGCGGCTAAAGTCGTATGCAAAGCTAGGAAACATGGTACAACGGAACCCCGCAAGATTGAGCTAATCGAAGCCATGAAATCTAACCGTGCAGGAAATGGCCGGTGAATGCGGGGGGCAGCAGCCCGTAATAGCAATGAAGCAGGGTAACGCCTGCAGAGCCAAGGGGCATAGTCAAGCAACCAATGGTTACGATTGAGCCTGACTGGGAAGCCGTTGCGCACACCTGGTTAACCCACGACATCTCCCGAAAGGAGGGATGCCGGTGGCTCACGAATCAGAAACCTGCAAACCATCCTGGACCACCTATACGCAACGGCCAAACAGGCGATTGAAAACGGCAAATTGCCCAAATTCAAGAACCTGTTAGAACTGGCAAAGTCCGAAATAACAATCATCACTGCCATACACAACATTAAATCCAACCACGGCAGCAAGACAGCGGGAACCGACGGCGTTATCATGCCAGACATCTTGCAAAATCAGTATCCAGAAGTCATCAAAATGGTCCGAAACGCATTAAACGATTACAACCCACACCTTCTTAGAAGAGTATGGATACCCAAGCCAGGAAAAGACGAACAAAGACCATTGGGCATACCTGCTATCATCGACAGAATTATCCAGGAAGTCCTGCGCATTATCATCGAACCAATCATGGAAGCGCAATTCTTTAAACACTCCTATGGCTTCCGGCCGATGAGAGATGCACACATGGCGCTGGCAAGAACAAGCAATATATGCCATAAAACAGGATACCACTGGATAATCGAAGGAGACATCAAAGGTTGCTTCGACAACATTAACCACACCAGACTAATCAAACAGCTCTGGCACATGGGCATCCACGACAGAAGAATCCTCATGATAATCAAAAAGATGCTCAAAGCCGGAGTTATGGACGAACTAACAGCCACTGAACTTGGCACGCCGCAGGGAGGAATAATCTCACCCCTCCTTGCCAATGTCTACCTTCACAAGCTCGATAAATGGATAGTGCGGGAATGGGAAGAAAAGAAAACGAGGCATCAATATGCCCAACGGAATACAGCACTTAAAAAGACCAATCTCAAACCCGCTTATCTAATAAGGTACGCCGACGACTGGATATTGATAACAAACTCTAAATCCAACGCCGAAAGGTGGAGAAGGCGCATCGAGAAATATCTAGATACGAAGCTCAAATTAAAACTAAGTCCTGATAAAACACTAATAACCGATATTAGGAAACGCCCTATCCACTTCTTAGGTTTTCGCTACAAGCAAGTCCCAGGAAAATCCAAAACAGGATGGATTCCACGCACCAGGCCAGACGACAAACGCCTAAAGACAAAAGTGAACGAATTAAGAAAACGCACCAAACAACTACGCAAATTTGACGGAGAACAACTAATCCACCAAATCAACATAATAAATAGCGCCATAACCGGTATAGGCAACTACTATAAACCGGCCACGATGGTAAATATCGAACTAAATAAATACGCCAATTCCCTATTATACACGGCACACAAAGCGCTAAAATCCAAGGGCGCCCAATGGACGCCCGCCAACAAAGTAAACAATCTTATTAATAGGCATGCCGGATATACAACCAAAATCCCAGCAATCAAATACAATGAACTAATAATCGGCATAACCAGCCTGGGATTCGTCCGATGGAAAATGGGATATCCCAAAAATCAAATCGAAACGCCATACTTGCCGGAAGGTAGGAACGCCTATTATGAACGCACGCAAAAGAAACAGCCGCTGCCTAGGGATGACATAACAATGAATCTAACATTGTCCGAACTAATAGCCAAAGGACTGACCGACCCAAGATATAACTTTGAGTATCTAATGAACAGAGCTTATGCGTTCAACCGGGATAAAGGGAAATGCAAGGTATGCGGTAACTTAATAATAAGAGACGAACTTGAAACTCACCACGTAAATCCCAACTTGCCGCTTGACCAGGTCAATAAAGTGCCTAACCTTGCGTCTATCCATAAGTGGTGCCATAAATTAATTCATAACAACATAGACGTTTCCAGTCTGGTCGATAAGAAGGTACATCAAAAGATTCTCAAATTCAGGAAAATGCTCAATCAGAAACCGGAAGTTGCTTGACGGAACGCCGTGTGAGCTGAAAGGTTCACGCACGGTGTGAAATGGGGGAAAAGGAGCCCAAACGGGTAATGCCGCTGGAGTGTCCTTACCTATTCATTATAAATAAAATACAAGAGCTGGTAACTGTAGGTTAAAAAGGGTATAAAGTTACAAACAGGCACTGCCGCTAAAACAAAAAGTCAGCTTAGACGCTCTGGCAAGAAGATGGCACCTAAAAAGAGCATAGCAAAGCTAACCCTTAAGAGATTTAATAATGGTAATTAATACCATCCGATTCCATTTTTTGGGTGTTTTGAGAAAGTCAAGGGCGCTATTTGTTTGTGAAAACCAATTAAATTAACTTACTTTCACATTAACCTCTGTTACTTCCATATTCACTTATTTACATGGCTTTTCATCCTCCAAAATTTTGGGGGTGAAAAAAAGAAAACGGGGCGTTGAGCCCCGTGGATGTCAAGCAAGAGGAGTTTCCGAGAGACTATTATATTTTAGGGGAGGTGATTTTTAGGGGAGTTGATTTTGGAGTTTCGGTTTTTTTAAAGGAGGTGGGAGTTCCTATTTGAAATAATTAGTTTATTTGATAATTTGTCGTTTATTGCCTCAAAATGTTTTTTAATTTGTTTTAATGGAGGTATTACTATTTTCTAAACAGTTTGCCATTTTCAGGAATAGTTGGTTTTATGAAGAAGTTAAAGGACATTACTGCGAAATACCAACCATTTACCGATTTGATTCTTCCTTTTACCTTTATTTTTAAGCAGTTAATGAAAAATTTTACCTTTATTTTTAAGCAGTTAATGAAAAATTGGGTGACACAGAGATGGCAAAATATTAAAATTAGCTAATAACCTTTGAAAGGAGAGTGTTTTTTGCATGTCTGAAGGTTGGACCGCCTGGTGGTTAGTAGCCATTGCCGGTACCCTCCTCACCGTAATTGGTACCTGGATCACGATTGCGAGGTGGAAAGAATGATCCCGAAGCCGTCTCCTGAATTTGTGGCCGGAGCCGTTGCCGGACTGGCCGTATTGCTCATCGTCTGCGCTGTTTTGGGCCTTATTGCCCGCCGTCGGGCCGCCACCTATGAGCAATACATGGTCGGGCAGCGCGACATCGGTCCTTTTATTACCGGCTGCGCCATTGCTTCTACTTACCTCAGCGGTTGGGCTACCATGGGTATGATGGGTGTCACCTATGCGGTAGGCTGGGCAGGAATGTGGTTTGCCGGCGTTTGGACGCTTTTCGGCATTATTCCGACTATATTTTTAGCTGCGCGCAAGCTCAGCGACTTTAGCTCCCGTAATAATACCAAAACGCTGGCGGATATCGTCCAGGTAAGGTACGACAGCAAGGCAGCCTCCACCCTGGCCGCGCTGGCAATGGCTTTCTTGCTGTTCGGTTATTCTGTCGGCCAGCTCAAAGCGGCCGGCACCCTGTGGTATGCCGTAACCGGCCTGTCTCCGCTCTGGTGTCTTTTGCTGGCAGTCTTTGTGGTTTTAATTTACCTGGTCATCGGCGGTTATACGGGTACCCAGTGGGCGATGGCCTTTCAGGGTATCGTGCTGGGCGTTGCCTGTTTTGTTTTAGGCATCGTGGCCCTGAACTATGTGGGTGGACCTTCGGGGCTGGAGGCCAGACTGGCCGCTGAAAATCCCAATCTCTTGCGTTTGATTCGCCCCGAGATGCCCCGCGTCGGTTCTTCCCAACTGTTCTCAAGCATGGTCGGGATATCTTCTACATTGCTGCTCTTCTTCGCCATGAGCACCGGCTTTCCCCACAACGCGGCACGTTTTTTGGGCATGCGCCCCATGAAGAAGAAAACAGACTTCTTGTGGCTGATTATCCCTGTTTATCTCATTGCCGGATTCCCTGTCATGCTTAACGCGATTACCGGTCTGGCTTCCCGGGCCACTTTCGGTCCAGAGCTTTTAAAAATCGTTCCCTGGAAGGGGGATTTGGCTGCTCCTTTCATTGCCATGGTGTCCGGCGGCGTACCGTTGACAACGCTTTACGTCACCGGTGTTTTTGCCGCTACTCTGGGCACTTTTTCCGGGATGATCATGATCATTGCCTCGAACATTACCAATGATATTATTGCGACCTGGTGGCCGAAAGTGCAAAAAAGCACCCTTTTGGTTTTAACCCGCCTGCTGCTGATTCCTGCGGCGCTGGTTCCTTTCTTCTGGACCCTGTATAAACCGCCGGCCCTTTTGGCCTTGCTTATGGGCCAGGCGGCAGCCGGAATGGGCGGCATCTTCCTGCCGGTAATTACCCTGGGCCTGTGGTGGCGGCGGGCCACCAAGGTGGGCGCCATTGCGTGTATTATTTACGGCTTCTTTGCAACCCTAATAGGCTCCGTCATGGTTGGCAAAAACCTCGTCGGCATGGGTACCGTGATCTGGTTTATCATTCTCGGCAGCTTTATTTGCTACGTCGTGGGCAGCCTGGTATCAAAGCCGATGCCCCAGGAAAAGGTTGACAAGCTCCTGGGACCCGGGTCGGAATCAAAGGCCGGCAGCGCGACTGCGGCAGGTTAAGGCACGAGAACAGGTAAGGCAAATTTTAGGAACAGCCCCGGTGAGATCCTGAACAGGTGTGCCGTTCGTTTTCCAAGGAAGGTAAAACGGACGGTACACTAGAAATTAATATATATTTATTTCGGTACAGGTCTTGATAATTGTGGTTGTCGGTACAGTTTGTCGGTACAGTTTTAATGATTGTGGTTGGAGGTGGAAATGGCCGCTATATATAATATATAATCAATAAATAATAAATAACAAAAGAAACATTAAGATAAAACAAGGGCAAATATTAAAGGAAAGGGGAGTTTCTTATGCTTTCCAAGCGGGTGGTAAAGGGCAAAGCGGCGATCGCCTTGTTGCTGGCCGTAATGCTGGTGGCTGCGTTAGCTCTCGCCGGGTGCGGGACATCGAAACCGGCGCCTCAGCAGCCGGCGCCTCAGCCGGAGACAAAACCCATTGAGCTTAAGCTGGCCCACTTCTGGCCCAGCGCCCATCAGATCGAAACGGATTTTGTGCCTGGTTTAGCCAAAGCAATCGATCAGGCCACCAATGGCCGGGTCAAAATCACCAGCTATCCCGGTCAAACCCTGCTGAAAGCGCCGGAAATATATGACGGTGTCGTCAAAGGCGTGGCCGACATCGGCATATCTTGCTACTCCTATACCGCGGGGCGCTTCCCGGTAATGGAGGCCTTTGAGTTGCCAGGGACTACTTATAACAACTCGAAGGTTTCCGACCGGGTGGCCTGGGAAGGGGCGAAAAAACTTAATCCGAAAGAACTTCAAGACACCAAACACCTCATGATCATCTCTACCGGTCCCGGGCATCTGATGACGAAAGTGCCGGTACGTAAGCTGGATGATCTAAAGGGTCTGGAGATCAGGGCTACCGGAGTAACCGCCAAGACTCTGCCTTTATTAGGCGCAACACCCGTGGCCATGCCCCAGTCCGAAGCCTACGAAGCCCTTTCCAGAGGAGTGGTCAAGGGCAATGTGGCCCCCCTGGAAACGTTAAAGGGCTTTAAATTCGCGGAAGTGGTTAAGTATGTGACGGAGACTCCTTTCCTCTACAATACCCTGTTCTTTGTGGTCATGAATAAAGACAAGTGGAACTCCCTTCCCCCGGACCTTCAGAAGGCAATCGATGACGCCTGCGCAAAGTTTTACGAAGAGAAAGCCGCAGGCTTCTGGGACAACATAAATCAGGCCGGAGTAGACTTTGCCAAAGAAAAGGGTGTCCAATTCATTACCCTTTCAGATGCGGAAAAAGCGGCGTGGATGAGCCGCCTCAAGCCGATCCACGATGATTACGTGGCCAGGATGAAGGAAAAGGGGCTTCCAGGTGAGGAAATCCTCAAAACGATCCAGGAATTAGCGGAAAAATATAACAAAGAGTATAAGTAATACCAGGAGATAAAGATTAAGCAGAAACAGGGCTCGGGGTACATGCCGCAAGGGGTTTACAGTTTGCCTCGGGGGCTGTACCCCTTTCTATTTTGGGTCAGATTAAGGGAGGTGCGCGGCAAAAGAGATGGGGAGATTTGTTACCAGGCTCAGCCAGGGACTTGACAGGATCGCGGGATGGGCGCTGGCGGCCACCATGGTTCTGGTTGTAGGTAATATTATCTTGCGTCTTTTCGGGTACCCGATCGCGGGAACCTACGAGTGGGTAGGTTTTTTAGCAACTATGACGATAGGTTTGGCTCTGGCTTATTGTGCTGTCTTAAACGGGCATATTGCCATAACCTTCTTCATTGAGCGACTGCCTTCCGGGACGCGGGCTGTTATCGAGCTTATTACAGGCGTAATCGTTTTTTGTTTTCTTGCCTTGGTTTCCTGGCAGATGGGCAGTTACGCGAGAAGCATGGTGATCAGCGGTGAGGTAGCCCTGACCACGCGCGTGCCTTTTTATCCTTTTATATACCTGCTTGCTTTAGGTTTCCTCGTCTTTTGTCTGGTAATTCTGGTTCAATTGGGCGAAACAGGCAGAAAGGTGGTCCGGAAATGAGCCCATTTTTGGCAGGATTGATCGGCATAATCGCTTTTTTCGTCCTTTTGGTTTTGCGGATGCCCATTGCCGTGGCTATGGCGTTGGTGGGATTTCTTGGCTGCTGTTATCTGATTTCTCCACAAGCGGCCTTAAGAGTGGTGGCTAAAGATATTTTTTCTACTTTTTCTTCCTATTCCTTAAGTGTCATTCCGATGTTTGTTTGGATGGGTTTTCTGGCCTATTACTCGGGGATTGGTGCAAAGCTCTTTGCTTTTGCATATAAATTGCTCGGGCGTTTCCCCGGGGGGCTGGCTATAGCCTGCGAGGCGGCCTGCGCTGTCTTCGGCGCCGTCTGCGGCTCAAATACGGCCACGGCGGCGACCATGGGCGCCATCGCCATCCCGGAGATGAAAAAATTCAATTACGATCACTCTCTGGCTACGGCCAGCGTGGCCGCCGGCGGGGCCCTGGGAGTGCTTATCCCGCCGAGCGTTATTTTTGTAGTTTACGGCATTGCCACGGAGCAGTCAATAGGCAAGCTGTTCATCGCCGGGATTTTACCAGGGATCTTGCTTACGTTCTTATACATGGCCGCGATCTGGTTAATTACCTGGCGTAATCCCGCGTTGGGGCCTCCCGGCCCGCGGGCGAGTGCAAAAGAGATGCTTTCTTCCCTGCGGGGAGGCCTACCGGAAGTTTTAGTTGTTTTTTCCCTCTCCATAGGCGGGCTTTTTGCCGGTTGGTTTACCCCCACCGAAGCCGGCGCGGTCGGGGCCGCCGGGGTTTTGGTGGTCTCTTTAGTCGGCAGGCATCTCACCTGGCAGGGATTTCAGTGTTCTCTTTTGGATACCACCCGGACGACGGCCATGATTATGTTCCTTGTTGCCGGAGCGACCATTTTCGGCCGCTTCATTGCCGTGAGCCGCATTCCTTTTGAGCTGGCCACCTGGGCAGGTTCTTTGCCTTTGCCCCCCTATATTGTAATGGCGCTCGTCTTGTTCATTTATTTGGTTCTCGGTTGTTTTGTTGATGCGCTGGCCCTCATTTTGCTCACCATACCTATTTTTTATCCGGTTGTCGTCGACACCCTTGGTTATGATCCCATCTGGTTTGGAGTGATCATCGTTCTGGTGGTGGCGATGGGGGTAATCACCCCCCCGGTGGGAATGAATGTATATATCATCAAGGGGATTTCTCCCGATGTTCCCCTGGAGGTTATTTTCCGGGGCATCTGGCCCTTTTTAATCGCCATTATAGTCTGTTGCGCACTTTTAATCGCCTTTCCGCAAATTGCCATCTTTTTGCCTTCTTTGATGCCTTAATATATTCAAATATTCAAGTAAAAACGAACCCAGGGTCAGTCCCTGGGTCCTTTTAGGCCGGCATGTTATTTTTCTGCTTTTACCCCAAACCCGGGCGCCACGTTGATCAGCGGCTGGCCCTGCAGGTAGCGGCGGATGTTTTCTACGAAGACGGCCCCGAAGCGCGGCGTGTACATATCCGTCCAGCTCGAGATGTGGGGGGAGATAAAGACGTTTTTAGCGTCCCACAACGGATCGTCGGGAGGGAGGTACGAGGGCAGCGGATTTTTGATCCAGTGCGTATCAATGGATGCGCCGGCAATCCAGCCTTCGTTAAGGGCCTTGATTAAGGCGTCCTTAACTACCAGCGAGCCGCGCGCGCAGTTAATGAAGTAGGCGGTTGGCTTCATCATTTTAAACCTTTCTTCATTCATCATGTTGATGGTTTCCGGAGTTTCCGGACAGGAGAGGACTACAAAATCGCTTATTTTTAAGACTTCTTCAAAATCCTTGCTCAGGTACATTTTGTCCACGTAGGGCACGTCGACGATCTGCACGTCCGTGCCGATGACGTACATATCAAAGGCCTTGGCCCTCTTGGCGATCTGGCGTCCAATTCCCCCCAGGCCGATGATCCCGAGGGTTTTCTCCCAAAGTTCCTTGCCTTGAATACGTTCGTATTTGTGTTCTTTCTGATTGTCCCAGATTTTCGTATAATACTTGACGTGGTTGAGCATGAGCCCAATAACAAATTCCGCCACGGGAATGCCGGACCCGCCCGGCAAGTGAACCAGAGGTATTTCCCTGGGGAGAAGGTTTGCTTTTTCCCAGTGGTCAATGCCCGAACTGAAAGTCATCACCCATTTGAGGTTTTTCATTTGCGGGACCTGTTTGACCAGCGGCCAGGTGCCAATGATATTAATGTTGCTGACGTCATCCGGGACCTCGTTTTCGTCGACGCAGGGGATTAATTTAAGCTTGCCCGTTTTTACTTCCTCCGGAAAGGCTTCTTCGATCAGCTTAGCGTATCTGTGCGCCTCTTCCTGGATGATAAGAATGTTTGTTGTTTCCTGCTGTCCTTCGTATGCCATAGCACGATCACCTCCGTTGGAATCGAAATTCTGTACTACCGTGCTCCAGGCTTAAACGGACTTTTCTGAAAAATTTAGTTTTGATGAAAACTTTGTTGCGATAAAATTATATAATACAACCTTTAGGAAACATATCGCTTAAAAGGTGTGTTTTATAAATCCTAATGTATGAAAAGAGAGTTAACTTAGAATAGGGAGGAGGGGTGTTAAGATCAAAAAACGGCTTTTACAGCGCAAAAATCTAATTGACCTGTTAAAAAATTTTTGCTAAAAAATTTTTTGAGAAAATTGATTAACACCAAAGAGTTAGCTGCCTTGCAATGACAAGACGGTTGGACCGGTGGAACATTTTGTCCGTCTGGAGTTATTTTTTGGCGGGTTGGCGGGAGGGAAGGGAGCGGTTGTTTTTCTTTTCACCGATAAGGTTAGCTCAAGTTTCACCCCCTGTAGTTCACGTTTCATTCTTTTGAGGTATTTTGTTATGTATTTTTTAGTTTTAATATTAAGAATTAGAATTGATGCATAAATCAGTATGGCTTAAATTTTTAATGCTTGGTGAAAAATCACTTTTTAAAATGAAAATTATTGGGATAGGAGGTCGAGAGAATTCAAGAATTGGTCGGCATGCAACCAGGCCCGGCAGCTAGAGGACCAAAGTTATGTTCTACAATTGTTTCCGTAAGACTTAAGTAAGTAAGAATTATTAAATTTTTCTTGATCGGCTTTTTTAAGAGGACTTTTTTAAGGGGACGATGAGGAAAAGAGTGAGAAAAGAAGGAGGATAAGTGATGAACTTTGCCTGCTTTGGCATTATGAATGCCAAAAAATATCCGCAAAAGGAATTTTTGATTGAACGCACGCCCTCTCAAGGCTTAAGACGCGTTTTGACCTGGCAGGAGTTCAATGACGAAACCAATAAGGTCGCCAATTATTTACAGAAAGCTTTGGGAATTAAAAAAGGTGATTTTGTGCTTCACCTGCAAATGAACAGCCTGGAATGGGTGGTTACCTTTCACGCTATATTAAGGGTAGGGGCGGTAGCCGTTCCGCTTAATTTCCGTTTTGCCAGCGCGGATATAAAGTTTGCGGCGGATGCCTGTAAACCAAAGGCGTTTATTCTGGAAGAGGGATTTTTGCCCAAGGTGCAGCCCATCCAGGGGGAAATGAAAAGCATCGCGCACTACCTTTGCATAGGCAAGGAAGTCCCGCAAGATATGATTCCTTACGAGAAAATAAGACAAAGTTCCAGCACGGAGGACGTTCTTGTTGAGACGGATGACGACGACCCGGCGGAGCTTATGTTTACCTCGGGAACTACCGGCACGCCGAAGCCTGTTTGCCAGGCGCACAAAACCCTCTACAATATAGCGATCGCCAATGCCCTCACCTACAGCGAAGGGTATGACACAGTGTACCTGGCTCCCCACCCCTTTTATCATAGCGGCAGTTTCTTTTTATCTTTCCCTTCTTACCTTGCCGGGGGGAAGATCGTTATCCTCAAAGAGCTTTCTAATCCGCGGTATTTGTTAGATACAATTGCCGAAGAAAAGGTGAACAACGGCTGGGTAACCGTCCCCACCATGTCGGATTCTGTGAACGCCATTAAAAAAGGAGAGATCGATCTATCAAAATATGATTTTTCCCACGTGACCGGAAGCATAGTAATTGGCGCACAGCCGGTTCCCCATAACCTCTTCCTGGACATGAAAAAGTATTTCCCCTTTAAAACCGGGAATATTTATGGCATTACAGAAGGGGGTGGGGGAGGGAGCTTTAATTTATACGATGAAGATGTTTTAACCAGGCCGGGTTCGATTGGGAAGCCTACTTTTGGCATGGAAGCGCGCATCGTTGATGACCAGGGAAACGACGTTCCGGTAGGAGAAGTAGGGGAGCTGCTCTTGAAGGGGCCCCGGCTGATGAAGGAGTACTTTAATAATCCGGAAATGACCGCGCTCACAATTAAAGACGGCTGGCTCTATACCGGAGATCTGGTCAGGCAGGACGAGGACGGCTTTGTTTATATAGTTGACCGGAAAAAGGATCTGATCATCAGGGGCGGCGAAAATATCTACCCGGTGGAAATCGAGGAAGTGCTCCACCGCCACCCGAAGATCGCCGATGTGGCCGTTATCGGCTACCCGCACGAGCGTTTGGTGGAAATCGCCATGGCGGTGATCCAGCTGCATCCGGGAGAAACGATGACCGAAGAGGAAGTAATTGAGTTCTGCAAAGAACAGGGGCTGGCCAGATACAAGTGGCCGGAAAAAGTCGTCTTTGCCGATGTGCCGCGCAATCCCACAGGCAAGCTGCAAAAGACTATTTTACGGGAAAGGTATATCGGAAAAAAGGGATAAGTACAAGATATATTGTATAGCTTAGGTAAGGGATGGTTGAAGGCGTGCTGGACAAGTAGAGTTGATGCGAGCCGGTACGCCTGAAACTTTTCTCCTATCATTTGATTATTTTATTAACTCCTGTTGCCATTGTTTTTAAAAGGAGGTATTTTTTTATCGGGGCCCAAACTTTGCAAAATTGTTTTTGAGGGGAGTTGAGAAAGGTTGGCTTTTTACGAGCAAGAGTGGGAAACCATGCCTTTGGAAAAACTGGCGGCGATTCAACTGGAAAAATTTAAGCAGCAGGCTCGCCGCGTATATAAAAACCCGTTCTTTAAAGCCCGCTTTGACCAGACCGGCATCCACCCAGAGGATATTAAGACCCTTGACGACATTAAGGGCGTACCTTTTGTTGTCAAGAAAGACCTTCGGGAATGTTACCCGTTGGGGCTTTTGAGCGGGAACTGGGACGATGTGGTGCGGGTGCACATGACCTCCGGCACGACCGGAGTGCCTGTGGCCATGGTTTATACCAAAAATGATTTGCGCGTTTGGAGCCGGCTGATGGCCCGCAATTTTACCGCCGGGGGGTTGAAGAAGGGGGATATCGTGCAGCAGGCCCACGGCTACGGCCTTTTTACCGGGGGGTTTGGTTTTCATTATGCCCTTGAGGAAATTGGCGCCAAAGTTATTCCTACAGGCGCCGGCGGGACCGAAAGGCAGCTTCGTTTGATGCAGGAATGGGGAACAACAGTTTTTACAGGAACGCCCACTTATGCGGTCTATATCGGTGAGGCAGCCCGTGAAAAGGGGATCGACCCGGTCAAGGATTTAAAGTTGCGGCTCGGCTTTCACGGCGGCGAACCCTGTTCCGATGAGATGCGGGCCCGGATCAACGAGCGGCTCGGCTATACAGCCCACGGCGGCGGAATGCGCCGCGTTTACGGATTGACGGAAATGGGCGGTCCGATGGCCATGGACTGCGAATATGTGGCGGGGATCCATATCTGGGCCGATCATTACCTTGTCGAGGTGCTGGATCCGGAAACTCTGCAGGACGTGCCGCCGGGGAAGCCGGGGGAGCTTGTTTTAAGCAATTTAAGCTTTGAAGCCATGCCCATTCTGCGCTACCGCACCGGCGACCGGGTGATTGTGGACTACGCCCCTTGTCCCTGCGGCCGCACCCACCCCAGGATTGTCAAATTTTTGGGGCGCGTGGACGATATGCTTTTGGTCAGCGGCACGAACGTTTTTCCCAGTCAAATTGAATATGTCCTGCTCCGACACCCGGAACTCAGCGAGAACTGGCTTTTGGTAGTCGGGGAAAAGAAAGGCCTGCATACCTTAGAGGTCCTTGTGGAGCCGATGCCCGAGGCCGAGTTGAATGAGCAATTTACGGCGGAATTAGAAAAAGAGCTCCATGCCTCTTTAGAGATCCGGTGCAAAGTTACGCTGGTGCCGTATGGCAGCCTGCAGCGTTTTGAAGGAAAGGCTGTGCGCGTTTTGGATAAGAGAGGAAAATAGAAAATTAAGCGGCGGCGGGGCAGCAAGCAGGCGGGGCGGTCCCGTTCCTGGCCTTTAAGACAAAAGGGTTAACTCTGGCGCCGGCGAAAATAACCTTGTTTCCATCCTTTTTAGTGATAGGATTGCCCCGGAGATTTGTCTATATTAAGCTTACCGGAAAAAATCTTTAGGTAAAGAGGGATGGGTGATGGCGGTTAGTAAATGGATGCCGTTGGGGACCGTCCTGAAAATGCACGCCCTTAACTATCCGAATAATTTAGGATGCCAGGACAAGTATAAGAGTTTCACCTTTAAGGAGTGGAACGAACGAGCCTGCCGGCTGGCGAACGCGCTCACCGGTTTAGGTGCCGGTTACGGGGAGCGGGTGGCGATCATTGCCTACAACCGGGTGGAGTGGATGGAAATTTACGCCGCCTGCGCCAAGGGCGGTCAAATTGCCGTGCCGGTAATGTTTCGCCTGGCGCCGCCGGAAATCGAGTACATTATCAACCATTCCGAAAGCAAGGTTTTTATTGTGGAAGAGCCTTTTCTCGAAAAGGTGAATGAAGTGCGGGAAAAACTCCCCACTGTTCCGCAGGACAACTTTATCTATCTGGGGGAAGGAAAGGCTCCGGCCGGTTACGTGCATTATGAAGAATTGCTGAAAAAGGCCAGCCCCGCGGAGCCGGACGTGATGGTGGACGCGGCGGACCCGTGGACCATCATGTACACCTCCGGGACCACCGGCCGGCCAAAAGGGGTTGTACGCACGCACGAAAGCTACGTGGCGCAGTACCTGCTTAGCAATGTCAACATGGGCGTCAAGCCAACCGACAAGCCTCTGATGGTCATGCCCATGTGCCACGTCAATTCTGTATTTTACTCTTTTCCCTACACTTATATAAGCGCGCCCGTCGCGGTCTACAACGTGATCAGCTTTGACCCGGAGGATTTACTCAAGACCATTGCCGCTTACAAAGTTACTTTTACTTCCCTGGTGCCCACTCACTACGTGATGATTCTATCCCTGCCCGAGGGGGTCAAGCACAAGTACGACGTCAGCAGCATCCGGCAGCTTTTAATCTCTTCGGCTCCCGCCAGGGAGGATTTAAAGCTGGCTGTCATGGAATTCTTTAAGTCTGCCGAGTTATGGGAAGCTTACGGCTCTACGGAGGCCGGGTTGATCACCTACCTGCGCCCAGAAGACCAGTTTAGAAAGTTGGGCTCCATCGGGAAAGAGATATTTGGCATCGATAGGATTAAGCTGCTGGATGAAAAGGGTGACGAGGTACCCGACGGGGAAGTGGGGGAGTTGTATACCCGTTCACCCAACGCTTTTAAGGAGTACTGGAAAGATCCCAAGAAGACGCGGGAAGCCTTCCGTGGCGAGTGGTGCACTGTAGGGGACATGGCAAAAAGGGACCCGGACGGCTATTACTATTTGGTGGACCGCAAGGCGAACATGATCATCTCCGGAGGGGAAAATATCTACCCGTCGGAAGTGGAAGCCGTGGTGGCCAAGCATCCGAAGGTGAAGGACGTGGCTGTCATCGGCGTCCCCGACCCCAAATGGGGGGAAATGGTGAAGGCGGTGGTTGTGCTTCGCGAGGGTTGTGGCGCAGCAGAGGAGCTGGCCAAAGAGATTATGGATTTTTGCAAAGGAAAGATTGCGGATTTTAAGCGGCCCAGGGCGGTGGATTTCATTTCTGACGAAGAAATGCCCAGGACCCCCACGGGAAAAATCCTTCACCGCAAGCTCCGGGAAATGTACGGGCAGAGGTGAGAGCAGGGAGGTGACGGCTTTTGGAACGCCCAGGCCCCCAACCAAAGAAAGAAATGCAGGCGATCAACGTGACGGAGGCGCTCGGCGAGTTTCAGCAGATTGCCCGCGATCCGGCTGCAGCTGTAAAGAAGGCAGCCTCCGAGAAGATTGTGAGAGTAATCGGCCATTTGCCTACCGACGTGCCGGAAGAGCTCGTACATTCTGCGGGGGCGTATCCGTTCGGCGTGGTAGCCTACGACAGGAGGCAGATCAGCCAGGCGGACGCCCACCTGCAGACCTGGGCCTGTTCGCTGATGCGCTGCGCCTTTGGGATGGCGCTGTCCGGCGGACTCGATTATTTGCAGGGGTTAATCGTGCCGACGATTTGTGATACCACCAGAACGGTTTACACCATCTGGAAAAAAGTAAGGCCCTTTCATTTCATGGAAAATTTTCTCATGCCCAGGCAGTTGGACCGGCCCAGCGCAAAAAATTACCTGCTCGGCGAAATGGGGCGTTTAAAGGCCAGGCTGGAGCAGTTTACGGGCCGGAAAATAACGGCTCAGGATCTAGGCAACAGCATCCGGTTATACAACCGTCATCGCGCCCTTTTGCGCCGCCTTTTTGAGTTTCACGTCCGGCACCCGGAAATCCTCGGCAACCGGGCGACGTACGACGTAATTAAATCGTCTTTTCTGATCCCGAAGGAAAACCATCAGGAACTGCTCAACCGGCTAATAAACGCCTTGGAACAGGAGCTTTTGAAATTAAAAACTGGTCGGGAAAAAACACGGGTGCGGGTAATCTTAAGCGGCAAATTGTGGGAACCGCCCGCCCTGATGGATGTCTTAGACGAGGTCGGCGCCGTTTGTGTCGGGGACGAACTGTGCACCGGCTGGCGATATATCGCCAATGATGTGAAGGAGAACGGCGATCCCTACGTCGCCCTCGCCGAGCGGCAGCTTGCCCGTCCGCCGTTTGCCTGCTTCGTCAATAAAAAGCAGGACCGCAAAGACGCACTCTTAAAAAAAGTGCGGGAAACGCAGGCGGACGGAGTTATTTTTGTGCACTTGAAGTTTTGCGAGCCCGAGAACTACGACTACCCTTACCTGAAAGAAGGGCTCGACGCGGCCGGGGTTCCCACCCTGCGCCTGGAGACGGAGGTGGGCAACGTGTCTTTAGGACAGATCAAAACGCGCGTCGGCGCCTTTATTGAAATGCTAGAGGGGGCAAAATAGATGGGAACGCCTTTTTGCACCTCCGCCCTCTTAAAAGAAGTAATGGCTGATTATTACGCCAGGGGTGTTCAGGCAAAAGAGCGGGGAATCCCGGTCGTTTGGGTGACAGCTGTTTTCCCGGTAGAAATTGTTTACGCCGCCGGGCTCTTTCCCTATTACCCGGAAAATTTCGGGGCGCTGGCGGCGGCCCGGAAAACAACGGAGAAATTATCCGCTACTGCCGAAGCGCGCGGTTACTACGCCGATCTTTGCGGCTACGCCCGCTGCGGCCTGGGGGACGCACACTCAAAAGAGCACCCGGTGGGGGAAATAACCAGGCCCGACCTCGTTTTTTGCTGCAACACCCAGTGCGGCACCCTGCAAAAGTGGTTTGAAGTGGCCGGCCGTTTTTATCAGGTGCCTTATTTCTTGCTGGACGTCCCATTTATTGAGGGCGCTTCCACAACTTTGATCAAAAGGTATCTTGTAGAACAGATGCACGAACTGATCGATTTCATCGAGGTTTACACGGGAAGACAGTTTGACTTCGACCGCTTGACGGAGGTGCTTTCCCTGGCCAACGAAGCCTGCCGCCTGTGGAACGAAATCCTTGACACGGCGGCTTTGCGGCCGGCGCCCTTCGGCTTTTTCGACGCCTGTTTTCACATGGCGCCCATCGTCACTCTGCGGGGCACGGAAGCCGCCGTCGCATATTACCGGGAATTAAAAAGAGAGCTGGAGGAAAGGCTGGAAAAGAAAATATACGCCCTGCCCGATGAGCGCTGGAAGATCTACTGGGACCACATTCCCGTCTGGCCCAGGTTACGCTGGTTTGCCGATCTGTTTGCCCAAAACGGGGCGCTGGTGGCCGTTTCCCAGTACACCCATTCCTGGGTCTATCATTTTGATCTGGAGAGGCCACTGGAGAGCCTGGCTGAAAACTATGCGGAAGCTTTCGTCAACCGGGGGTTTGATTACCGGGTCGAGCGCAAAATAGGGTTGATGCGCAGATATAAGGTGGACGGCTTTGTTTTGTTTTCCAACCGCAGCTGTAAGCCGACGTCCTTTGGGCTTTACGACAAGCGCAGCATTATTGCCCGGCGCACTGGTTTACCGGGGATTGTCTTTGAGGCGGACATGGCCGATCAGCGCTATTTTGCAGAAGAACAGATCAGGGAAAAGTTCCGGATCTTTTTTGAACAGTTAACAAATAGATAGAGGTTATAATGTATATAATGCTTATCATGCTCCAAAGGAGGCGGAAGTGAATGGAAATTAAAAAAATCGCTGTGTTGGGGGCCGGCGCCATGGGCGGGGGGATTGCCCAGGTGGCGGCCGCTGTGGGGTACGAAGTAGTTTTAAGCGACGTGGAGCAGTCCATTGTCGACCGGGCGCTCGCCCGGATCGGTGACTTTCTTGCCAAAAGCGTGGAAAAGGGGAAAATAACGGCGGGACAAAAGGAAGAAATTATGCGCCGCATCGCTGCCACCACCGGAATAGGCGACGCCTTTGCCGGCGCGGACCTGGTCATCGAGGCGATTATCGAGGATCTCCAGGCGAAAAAGGAAGCCTTTGCCAGGCTGGATCAGGTGTGCAAACCGGAGGCCTATCTGGCCACGAACACCTCTTCCATGTCCATTACGGTCATTGCTTCAGCCACCAAAAGGCCGGAGAAAGTGGCCGGGATGCACTTTTTTAACCCGCCGCCGATCATGAAGCTGGTGGAAATCATCCGGGGTTTTGCCACCAGCGACGAGACCGTGCGGGTGCTTTCCAAAGTGGCCCAAAAAATGGGCAAGACTACCGTGGAGGTAAAGAAGGACTCCCCCGGCTTTATTGTCAACCGGATTTTAATGGCCCAGTTCATCGAGGCGATCCGCCTGCTGGAAGAAGGGGTGGCGACGATTGAGGATATAGACACGGCGGTTAAATTGGGTTTAAATTATCCGATGGGGCCTTTTGAACTGCAAGACTTCACCGGCGTAGATATAGGCTATCACGTGGCAAATTATTTCTGTGAAGAATTTAAAGATATGCGCTGGAATCCGCCCCTGGCTCTCAAGACTTTGGTTCGGGCCGGGCGTTTGGGCCGGAAAACCGGCGCCGGTTGGTATACATATTCAAAAAAGTAACCAGAGTGCGGGATTGGAGGAAGGTAAATGGCATATGAAACTTTACTGGTTGCTGTTGAAGATAAAGTGGCTACCGTTACTTTGAACCGCCCCCCTCTTAACCCGTTAAGCAGCAAAGTTTTTCGCGAACTCGGGCAACTGGTTGAAGAACTGGAAGCCGACCCCGGCGTGCGGGCCGTGATCATTACGGGAGCCGGGGAGAAGGCGTTTGCCGCCGGAGCCGATATCGCCGAAATGAAGGATCTCTCGCCGGTAGAAATGTATAAATTCACTCAACTTTCCCTGGCCGCTTTTAATAAGCTGGAAAATATGAAAAAGCCGACGATTGCGGCGGTAAACGGCCTGGCTTTGGGTGGCGGTTGCGAGCTGGCCCTGGCGTGTGATTTTCGTCTGGCGTCGGATAAGGCCAGGTTTGGCTTTCCGGAGATAAATCTCGCGATTATCCCCGGCGCCGGAGGAACGCAGCGCCTGCCGCGCTTGATTGGCCTCGGGCGGGCTAAAGAACTCCTTTATTTGGGTGAAATGATTGATGCCGGGCGGGCCGAACAAATCGGACTGGTCAGCCGGGTGGCGCCGGCGGTCGATTTACTTAAGGAAGCCCTGGAACTGGCCAAAAAACTGGCGGCCAAGTCCGCCCACGCCCTAGGAGTCTTAAAAGATACCATTCAAACCGGGCTAAATCTAGATCTTAACAGCGGGCTAAATTTGGAAATGAAAAACTTCCTGCTAGCCTTTGCCAGCCATGACCGGCGGGAAGGAATCAGCGCTTTTTTAGAAAAGCGAAAGCCAAACTTTACTGATAGGTAGGTGATTTTTAATGAAAAAAATTATGACTGGCAATGAAGCTTTTGCTTACGGAGCCTACCTGGCCGGGATAAAAATCGGCGCCGGCTACCCCGGTACGCCAAGTTCGGAGATACTGTATAACTTTGCCAGGTATCCGGGCGTTTACGCCGAGTGGTCCGTAAATGAAAAGGTGGCTCTGGACGTATGTGTGGGCGCCGCTTATGCTGGCAGGCGGGCTGTCATGACCACCAAGCACGTGGGACTAAACGTGGCCGCCGACTCTCTTTTTTATGTTGCGTATACCGGTTTGAAGGCAGGACTCGTGATTATTAATGCCGATGATCCCTTCATGCACAGCTCCCAAAATGAGCAGGATAACCGTCATTACGCCAGGTTTGCCAAAGTCCCTATGCTTGAGCCGGCCGATTCAGAGGAGGCGAAAAGTTTTGTTAAGTACGCCGTGGAAATCAGCGAAGCTTTTGATACGCCCGTAATTATCAGGAGTACAACCAGGTTATCCCACTCCCGGACGGCGGTTAACCTGGAAGAAGAACCGGTTCAGCAGGCCCCCCCAGAACCATTGGCTTACGAGCGAAACCCGGTTAAGTATGTGATGATCCCTGCTTACGCGCGCCAACGTCACCCGGTAGTCGAGGAAAGGTTAAAGAAACTGGCCGAATTTGCGGAAGCGACCCCTCTTAACTACATCGAAGCAGGGGATGATAGTTTAGGGATCATTTCTTCCGGTGTTGTTTACCAGTATGCAAAAGAAGTCTTTCCGACGGCTACTTTTTTAAAGTTGGGGATGGTTTATCCCCTGCCTGTTAAGTTAATTCGCGAGCTGGCGGAGCGGGTAAAACAGGTGGTGGTGGTAGAGGAACTGGACCCGTTTATTGAAGAGCACGTCCGGCTCCTGGGCATTCCAGTAAAAGGGAAGGATGTATTCCCCATGATCGGTGAGTTAAGCCCGGGCAGAGTCAGAAAATGCGCGCAGGAGGCGGGGTTAATTCCCCAGGGAGAGCTTAAAAAAGTCGTTTCCGCGCCGGCGTTGCCGGGGCGCCCCCCTATGCTTTGTCCGGGGTGCGGGCATAGAGGCGTATTTTACGCTTTGCAACGGCTGCGTACCGTTACTTTTGGGGATATCGGCTGCTACACTTTAGGGGCAGCTCCGCCCTTAAATGCCATGCACACCTGCGGCTGCATGGGCGCCGGCTTAGGCGTGGTCCACGGGGTGGACAAAGTGGGCGTGAAAGACCGCACGGTAGCCGTAATAGGCGACTCCACCTTCTTCCACAGCGGAGTTGCGCCGCTGATCAACATCTTGTACAATAAGGGAGTCAGTACAGTTATCGTTTTAGACAACCGGGTAACCGCCATGACTGGGCACCAGCCTCACCCGGGTAGCGGCAAAACCTTGATGGGCGAGGATGCGCCGCTGATCAGCGTAGAAGAAGTAGCCCGGGGAATCGGTTTTAAGCGGGTAGACGTGGTTAATCCTTACGACTTTAGAAATGTCGTCGATACTATCAAGGAGCACCTCAGATCTGGTGAACCTTCTGTGATTGTGGCTCGTCATCCCTGCGTGCTCTACACCAGGGAAAGGTACTCTCCATACGCGGTTAATCTTGAGCTCTGTAACGAATGTGGTAATTGCCTGCGGATCGGTTGTGTGCCCATCTCCAAAGTCGAGGGGGGCGTAGCGATTGATGCAGCACTTTGCGTTGGTTGCGGATTCTGCGCTACTATATGCAATCCGAAAGCCATTTATCAGTTAGGCAGTTAATTTCTTGAGTTAAAGGGATAATTGTTTATTGGGGGTGAACAAGTAATAATGAAGAAAAAAATAGATTTCTTATTTGCGGGGGTAGGTGGTCAAGGCACTATCCTGACCAGCGATATTTTAGCGGAAGTGGGCTTGCGTTGCGGGTATGACGTGAAAAAGTCGGAGGTTCACGGCATGGCCCAGCGGGGCGGGGCCGTAGAAAGCCATGTCCGTTGGGGTGAAAAGGTTTACTCGCCCTTGATTGAAGAAGGAGAGGCGGATTATCTTTTAGGTTTTGAAATGCTGGAAGCTGCCCGCTGGCCTCATTTTCTTAAGCCAGGTTCGGTAGCTTTGGTGAATCGCTACCGCATTATGCCTCCGGTGGTTAACCTGGGCCAGGCAAAGTATCCTGAGGAAAAGGAAATCGAAACCATCTTGAGCGGGGCGGGCGCCCGGGTGGTCTGGGTAGAAGGAGCGGCTAAGGCCCGGGAGTTGGGTAATCTGGCCCTGGCGGGAGTGGTGCTTTTGGGTGCATTGTCCAGCTACCTGGCGGAGCCGGCGGAAGTTTGGCAAACTGTTATTGAGGAAATGGTTCCTCCGAAGTTTAAGGAACTAAACGTCAAAGCCTTTTTTGCCGGACGGGAAGCGAAATTATAAAGTTCCTGGCTTGATTATATTGTCGACGACAAACGAACAGGCAAGCATTAACCTATTTTTCGAAGGAAGGTGACGAAGAATGCGCAATGTCTGTATCATTGCCGGCGGCCAGTCCCAGTGGGGGGTGCGCCAGGCCACCCTGCGGGATATGTTTCAGGAAGCGGGCAAAGCCTGCTTTGCGGATAATCCGGCAGTGACTAATAAAGATATTGACGGCCTGATTGTCGGTTCCGCCTACACGGAACGCTGCTCTTTCCAGACCCACCTGGCGCCGCTGGTTGCCGAGCATCTGGGCATTAAACCGAAAAGCGTCTGTGCGCGTGTCGAACTTTTGTGCGCTACCGGCAGCACCGGCATAATTATGGCTTACGGCTTGATCAAGAGCGGCCTGGCCGATGTGATCATGGTCATTGGCGGTGAAAAGCTATACACCCCTCAGCGGTGGGAGATTAACTTTAGCGAGCTGGCCTCGGTAGACCACGACTGGGACGGCGCCATGGGCCTGGGCCTGCCACCGCCAATATTTGCAATGGTAGCCAAACAGCACATGAAGCTGTACGGTACCACCGAAGAACAGCTGGCGATGGTTTCCGTGAAAAACCGGCGAAACGGCTTAAACAACCGCAAAGGGCAGTTCCGGGAAGAGATTACCCTGGAAACCGCGCTGAATGCGCGGCCCATTGTCCGCCCCTTAAAGCTTTATGACTGCTGCCCGGTTACCGACGGCGCCGCCGCGGTTATTCTGGCTGTTGAAGACAAAGCCAGGCATCTTACCGACAAGCCGCTTGTGTATATCAGGGGGGCCGGACAGGCCAGTCTGCACAACATGTCGGCCAACATGGCCAACTGGACCACCTGGGAATCTTTGAAAATTGCCGCCGAACAGGCCTACAAAACCGCCCGGGTGAGCCCCCGGGACATCGACGTGGCGCAGACGCACGATTGTTTTACCATCTCTGAGATAATTGAATACGAAGACCTTGGCTTTTGCGAAAAAGGCGAGGGAGGCTATTTTATCCAGGAGGGCAGGTCAGATTTCGGCGGACAGGTGCCTGTAAATACCGACGGCGGCCTGTTGAGTTGCGGCCACCCCTTCGGGGCCACCGGCATCCGGCAGGCCATTGAAATCATGCGCCAGCTGCGCGGCGACGCCGTCCGGCAGGTGGAGGGCGCCCGCATCGGCCTGACCCATAACTTGAGCGGCGTCATTGCTGCCCATACCGTGGTCATTTACGGGAGGGATTTGGATTGAATAAAATACTGGAAGGCAAATACGCAGTAACCATGGATATGTACCCCTTGCAGGGGAAGGAGTTTAACCGTATTTACCCCTTTTACGAATTTTTAAAAGAAGGGCGCTTGACCACTACCGCCTGCCGGGATTGCGGCAAAAAAGCCTTCCCGCCAAGAGTTGTCTGTCCGGAGTGCCTTTCGGAGAACCTGGAGTGGGTCGATCTGCCCACGCGCGGCAAAGTTTTGGTGGTGACGGAAGAGGAGGTTGGCGTGCCGCTCGGCTTTGAGACGCCGCTCATTCACGCCCTTATTGACCTGGGGGGAGAATTGACTTTGTTTTCCCGCGTTGTAAACGTAAAGCAGGGGGAGCTGAAAGAAGGGGACGAGGTCAAGCTGACTGTTTTCCCCGTCGATCCGGTCTCGGTAGAAGGCAAAAAGGGAGCGGTGAACTTGCAGGAGAGGGTATTTTTTGCTTTTGAAAAAGCCTAGACTAGCAGGGAGTTTTCAAAAAAAGTTTTCTGGGAAGGGAGCAACCCCTGTGGCGTTGTATGAATTTGAGGGCAAAAGACCCCGCATAGGTAAAGGCACCTACGTTCACCCGGAAGCCACCATTATCGGCGACGTAACCGTGGGCGAAGGGTGTTACATCGGTCCCGGTGCCAGGATCAGGGGAGACTGGGGGGCGATCGTGATCGGCCCCCAGTCCAATATTCAGGAAAACTGCGTCATTCACGTGCTCCCCTCCGCAGTTGCGATCCTCGGCCCCCGCAGCCATATCGGCCACGGGGCCATTTTACACACGCCTGTGCTCGGCGAGCATGTTTTGGTGGGGATGGGGGCAATCATTATGGATTGGGCCTCCGTGGGGGACGGCTGCTGCATCGGCGCCGGGGCGCTGGTCACGGAAAGGATGGAAATACCGCCCAACAAGCTCGTTCTGGGGGTTCCGGCCAAAATTGTGGCCGACATAAACGAGGAGATGCGCCGCCTCCTGGAATGGGCGACGGAATGCTACATCGCCCTGCCTCCCCGCTGTTTTGCGGGGATGCGCGAAGTGCCGCTCCAAATGTGCCTGAGCGAAACCTGACGCCCTATGCGGCTTTTTTTAGAGCTCAAGGACCTTGTTTTGCCTGTTGATCATGGTAATTGCCTGCGAACGGTTTTTGACCCCCAGTTTTCGATAGATGCTGCGCAGGTGAGTTTTTACGGTATCGATCGCCAGGTGGGTTTTGCTGGAGATTTCTTTGTTGGTCAACCCCTGCGCTAAATATTTAAGCACCTCGTTTTCCCGGGGAGTAAGGCCTTTGCCTTCAAATTCCACCTGGCTTTTCACTTGGCTTGAAACGCTTTGCGTTATTTTCGCGTAATCGCTTACTAACTGCCCGATTAAAGAAGGATCGATTACGGTTTCCCCGTGATAGACCCTTTTTATGTTTTCCACCAGTTTTTCCTGGGAAACCTGTTTTAAAATGTATCCGGTTGCCCCGGCCTGGAGGGAAAGGCGCACTGATTCCATGTCCTCGTAGATGGTGAGGATGATCACTTTTACCTCCGGAAATCTGGCCTTAATTTCCCGGGTGGCTTCCAGGCCGTTTTTATTTTTCATTTTAATGTCCATTAAAATCACGTCCGGAACGGTATGGGCGAGGAATTCCAGCGCTTCGGAAGCGCTGCCGCAGGAGCCGACGATTTTTAAATCAGGATAGGAGCCGAGCATTGCCGCCAGCCCTTCCCTGATCATGAGATGGTCGTCCACAATGAGCAGTTTAATTACCGACATCAGGAAACACCCCCCGTTATTCCGTTCGGCATGGGAACGGCGATCGTAACCGAAGTTCCCCAGCCGAGCCGGGATTCAATTTGACATGTTCCTCCCAACAGATGAACGCGCTCCTGGACGCTGGCCAGCCCCAAATTCCCGTAAGACCTGTCTTTGGAAGGGGGAGCGTAGTTAAAACCAACCCCGTTATCCTTCACCACCAGAACGGTTTTTTCTTTTCCGTTAATCAGGATGACCTGCACTTTGGTGGCCTGGGAATGCTTGACCGCGTTGGTCAGCAACTCCTGGAGAATGCGGTAAATGTTCATTTCAAACCGGGCAGGGAGCCGCTGGTTAGGACCCTCCATGGCCAGTTCAAATTTAATCCCCGTTTCCTCCTGCAGGTTGCGCAGCAATGTGCGGATGGCCGGCCCCAGCCCGTAAGTGTCCAAAATAACCGGCCTTAAATTATAAATGATTTTCCGGATGTCTTCAATCTGCTGGCCGAGCAAATCCCTGATCTTGACCAGCTCCTGCCTGATGTCTTCCACCGGAGTGTTTTCGTTAGTTAGTTTTTGCACGCGGTACCAGATTCCTAAAATAGCCTGGATTACGCCGTCGTGAATTTCCGAGGCAACGCGTTTGCGCTCTTCTTCCTGGGCGGCCATGGACTTGGCCAGAATCTGCTGCAGAAGCTTTTCCTTCTGGGCCAGGGTTTCGATGAGCCGGGATTTTTCGATGGCGATGGAAGCCTCTTTGGCCAGGGCAGAGAGGATGGCCACTTCCTCCTGGCGAAAGCCCTTCGCCTCCAGGGGTCTGTCTAACTGCATTACTCCCAGAACACCTTCCTTGGAGACGAGAGGAAACATGGCTACCCAGCTGTAAGAGAAATCGTCAATTATCTCTTTCGGGATGCCGGCGGCGACGTTTTCTGGCGTTAAAACGATCGGTTGCTGTTCTTCCATCAGTTTTAAAAAAGCAGGGAAAGGGGCCATTCCCTTCTGGGCCTTAAATTTTCTGCGCAGCTCCGGATCGTAGCTGCCGACGGCAACTTCCGGGGTGATCGTACCGTCTTCCTCGTTAAACAAAAAGATTGCACACCGGGCGTTGAAAATATCGGCGGCCAGCTGGGCCACTACGTGCAGGACCTGCTTGATGTTTAAAACGGAATTGATGGTGCACACCGTTTCCAGCCAGAGGGACAGTTTTCTTAACGCGCTGTGTTTTTGCCCTTTGTAGACCGATTCCTGAAGAATGTTGGCAATGTGCCGCCCCAGGGAGACCGCCTTGTTGACGAGATTGGAAGTGTTTGCCGGGGACATGTGAAAAACGGCGATTTCCATCACGCTGAGCGGGTCAAAGGCGCGCAGCACGACCGGTATCGTGGTGGAAAAGGACGGCTGCAAAAGGGTCATGAGATCAGTGCGCGCATGATTTTTATGCAGTTCTTCCAGGTAGAGCTGGGAATGACCGTCGGCCGCCCCAGTTTTACTTTCCCCGGACTTGGTGGCGCTCAGGTTGCTCAGCAGGGTTTGCTCGGCAAAAATCAATAAACCGGCAGAAGAAAATTCGTAATAATCGACCGCCGATTTTAAAACCTCCCGTAAATTATTTTTCAGTCTATTCGATATTTTAACGGGCGAGTTTATTTTACATACGATGAACAATTCCGGTTCCAGCATAAAATTCACCGTCCAGGTAATCTCTGCCTACGACTTTTGGATGAAGAGTTTTTTTATATTTCTTTATATTTTAGCACATTTAAATAAATTCCTCCTCTCTTTTTTTAAAATCACCCGGGTGAATTAGGATCACCCTTTGGGATTACCCTCGCATACCAGCCTTCTTTCTAACCATTTTCCTTCCTTTTTAGTGATTTTCAGGACCGGGCTGGCCTTATATAATTTATCTATGATTATCAGCCAAAACCGCAAGGAAAACATTTCAAAGGCCGTGCTCGACGCCATCGCCGCCCGGATCATTTCCATGGCCCGGCGGGTGGGCGTGGAAAAGGATCTGGTGATGATCGGCGGCGTCGGCAGAAATGTAGGGTTCATCAAGTCCTTGGGCGACGGCCTGGAGATGGAAGTGCTCGTTCCCGAGCATCCGGAGTTCGTCGGCGCCGTCGGGACGGCCGCTTTTGCGGGCCGGCTGGCCCAAGGAAAAGGTCCTGGCGGCCTACTGCTCGGCCATGGCCCACCGCGTGGTGGCCCTCCTGGAGCGCAACGGCGTGAAGCCGGAGTTTGCCATTACGGGCGGGATCGCCAAGAACATCGGCGTGGTGAGCAGGATCGAAAAGGAACTCGGCTTAAAGGCGCTGAAGCCCCGTCACGACACCCAGCTGGCCGGCGCCATAGGGGCCGCCCTTTTTGCCAAAACGCTGTTGGAAAAGGGCAAGAAGTAGAGGCGGGTGAACTGCTTGATCGCCAATTACGGGTATAAGAACGGTTCCGGGGAGTTTCGCACCTTTAAATAATATTAACGGAATAGCTGAAATAATTGAAACTTCGCAAAAAATTAGGAAAGGTGGTTTTGGAAATGATAAGTAAGAATAAGACGATGAGATTAAAAATTTTTCAAAAAAGACTTTCAGAGCTAGAAATAGATGCAGCTGTCCTGATTCTTTCTAGAGATATTTTTTATTATACCGGAACAGCACAGCCTTGTATTTTAGTAGTAACCCAAAACGATTATTTTCTGATTGTAAGAAGGGCATTGGATTTTGTATTAAACGAAACATGGATAGATATTAGTAAAATTCTTAATAATGGTAGTTTTAAGGAAGCTTTATTAAAATTGAAAGAATTAGGCATTAATAAGGGGAAATTAGGATTGGAAATGGATGTTATCCCTGCAGAACTATTTTTAAAGATGATGAGAATATTTGCTGATTTCAAACCTGTTAATATTTCAGAAGAAATAATGATGCAAAGAATGAAAAAGGATCAGGAAGAAATCGACTTAATTAGAACAGCTTGTAATATAATGAAAGCTGGCCATCAAAGAGTTCTTGAAGTGCTTTCTGAAGGAATGACAGAGCTAGAACTCGCGGCTGAAGTTGAATATGCCCATAGAAAAGCCGGGCACGAAGGAATATTATCGATGAGAAATTTTGATTTTTATATAAGTCGTGGCCCGCTTTCTTCCGGTGAAAACTTGTTTAAGGTAAGTGGTTTTTCCAATACAATTACCGGCGTAGGTCTTAGTCCGGCAGTACCCGCAGGACCGTCTTTAAGAAAAATAAAAAGTGGAGATATAATTATAGTTGATATACCAACTTGTTATCAGGGCTATCATTGTGATGAAACGCGTACATATGTCTTGGGTAAAGCCTGTGCAGAGGTTACAGATTTATTTAAGGCTCTTAGGGATATTTCAGATAATGTCATCGCTTCTTTGAAAGACGGAATAAAATGTAGTGAAATATTCGATAAAGCTTATTTTTGTGCTTGCCGATTAGGAGTTGAAGAATATTTTTTGGGGTTAACACCAAGGAAGGGCAACTTTATTGGTCATGGAATAGGTTTGGATGCGAATGAGCCACCTATATTATTTGAAAAATCCAACTTTGATTTAAGGAGCAATTTTGTAATAACTATTGAAATTCATTTGACTCACCCAGAACATGGTGCAGTAAAATTGGAAGATATGATTTTAATTAAAGAAAATGGATGTGAAATACTATCTGTTACTGAAAGGGAAATGTTTTTAGTATAGGTGGCTAACAGTTCTAGCCTTTGGCTTAAAACGCTTAAAACCCTGACGCTCTTTTTTAGGTTATTACGCAATATAAAGATGTGGGAACAAATGAAAAAGAAAACTATCGCAAACCACCCCGGCCAAGACCTGGACGGCAACCGCATTGTAATAAAATGCGTGGTGAGACGGGCTGTATGATTGTCTATACCGTCTACCGTCACCCCCTCGCCCGTCCCTCGCTATCAATATTCAAGGCGGGGTCAAGTGTGAGCGAAAGTAACCTGAAAAAGTTAATCCTCTTTTCACTCGCCGTTTAACCTGGCTTTCATGCTTTTAAGCGATTTTATTTAATCTTTCTCTCCTTTACAATCTACTTAAAATCAAAACAGTCAGCTCTGAACCACAGGGAACGGCAATTGTTGGGTTGATTTGTGGCGAACAATTATTAAAAGGGACATAAGTATGGGTAAAATCAAGGAATGGGTTGACAACCGTTATGATTACGCCAAACAGTGGTAAGAAAAAACCGGCGGGAAAGCGATAGGCTGCTTTTGCTCCTATGTACCGGAGGAAATGCTGTATGCAGCGCAGCTGAAGGCCATGGATGCGGAGATGCCCGCTAGAGGGACTAAAAAGATACTTAAGAGGGGTTGAAAATGAGGTACGCAGAAACAGGATATAATTTAGAAATTGATTTATCCCGGGGAAACATTGAGAGGGTAGAAACTGACCCAAGATTAACCGAACTTCACCTGGGGGGGCTAGGTACTAACGCCAAAATATTATGGGATAGGGTTCCTCCTGAGGTTGAACCCTTTTCTCCTGATAATCTGCTGATATTTAGCGCTGGTCTTTTATGTGGCACACCTGCTCCTGGTGCTAATCGTACCATTGTTTCTACCTTTTCTCCCCAGACTTTGTTAATGGCATTTTCAATGATGGGGGGATTTTGGGCGCCAGAATTGAAGCATGCCGGTTATGACAAAGTGATTATTCGCGGCAAGTCCCCCAACCTGGTTTATTTGTGGATAAACAATGACAAAGTAGAAATCCGGGATGCCTCTCATTTGCAAGGTAAAGGTGCTCTTGAAACGGCGGAACTTATTCGCCAGGAGCTAAAGGAGCCAAAAGCCCAGGTGCTTGCCATTGGCCTGGCCGGCGAAAACAGGGTCTATTTCGCTTCCATCGAGCACGGCAGGTCCAGCGCCAGCCGGGGAGGAATAGGTGCCGTGATGGGGGACAAAAAGTTAAAGGCGATCGCTGTTCGAGGAACAAAGGACATCAATATTGCCCGCCCGGCTGAATTTTTGGAGCTTTGCAACGAAGTGCTGAAATATATACAATACCGACAACAAAATCCTATTAAGGGGGTACCGCCCATTTTAGCCGGGCTTGGGTCACCCCAAGAGATGGCAATCCATGATGAGGAGTGGCACACCACCAATTTCGCCTGGGGAAATGCCCGCTATAGGAGAAAAGATTTTTGGACCAAGGAAGTCGAAGAGAGGTGGAAGGAGACTCAAGAAAAAGCGGTGGAGCGGTTAATAAGTTGCTATAACTGTCCACTCAAATGCGGGGGAATAGTTTCCCACCCAAGACTTCAAAGATACATGATGAAATGCTACTCGAAACTTACTTATACAATGGCGGCCATGTCAGACCTGGATTTTGGTTTT
>DYES01000070.1 GCA_020725585.1 Desulfovirgula sp. | reverse complement strand
GTTTTTCCCTGGCGGCCCCGGGACGGCGCGGTGGCCCGGCTGATTTGCGATATCTACACCGCTGACGGCGAACCCTTTATTGGCGACCCCCGCTATATACTCAAAAGGGCGGTCAACGAAGCAAAAGAGATGGGTTTTACCATGAACGTGGGGCCGGAGGCGGAGTTTTTTCTGTTTCATATCGACGGCGAAGGGCGCCCCACCACCCACACTCACGACCGGGCGAGCTATTTCGACCTGGCGCCGGTGGACCTGGGGGAAGACGCCCGGCGGGACATGGTCTTGACGCTCGACGAGCTGGGTTTTGAGGTGGAGGCTTCGCACCACGAGGTGGCGCCCGGCCAGCACGAGATTGATTTTAAATATGCCGATGCCCTGGAAACGGCCGACCGCATTGTCACCTTCCGGTTTGTAGTGCGCACCATTGCCCAGCGCCACGGTTTGCACGCCACTTTTATGCCCAAGCCAATCGTGGGCATTCCTGGTTCGGGGATGCATTTAAATCAGTCGCTGATGAAAAATGGCGTGAATGCTTTTTACGACCCCGGCGCCCCTTTGCAATTGAGTGAGACGTGCCTTTATTATATCGGCGGTCTGATGCGCCACGCCCGCGCAATCACCGCCATTACCAACCCGACGGTGAATTCTTATAAACGGCTGGTTTCCGGCTACGAGGCCCCGGTATACATTGCCTGGTCTTCCCGAAACCGTAGTCCGCTGATTCGCGTGCCGGCCAAAAAGGGACAGTCCACGCGGATTGAGTTGAGAAGCCCCGATCCTTCCTGCAATCCTTACCTGGCCCTGGCCGTTTGTTTAAAGGCGGGTCTGCACGGAATCAAAAACCAGATCAAGCCCCCCCTGCCCTGCGACCGGAATATTTACGCGATGACCGAGGAGGAGCGTGAGGAACTGGGCATCAGGAGCCTGCCAGAGAGCCTGGCGGAAGCGTTGCAGGAACTGGCCAGGGACGAGTTGATCCAGGAAGCCCTGGGGCCGCACGTGTACCAGCGCTTTATGGAAGCAAAACGCATTGAGTGGGAGCGCTACCGCATTCAGGTGCACTCCTGGGAGCTGGAAGAGTACCTGACCAAGTACTGAGTACTGATAGCTGCATCTTTAAAAAATTTACCATGGCTGTTTAAAAAATAAAATTGAAATAAAAATTAATAAAGGCCCAGAGATGTGCCATAAACCCGGGCAACGGCGCCCACGCGCAGGGACGATCAGATACTGTCGGCAGCCGAAGAAAAGTTTATCTTCAGGTACGGCGAACAAGTGACTTATTTTTAATTATTTTGACAGTGTCTCACGGTTAACCTGCCGTGGGCTATTTTTTTAGTAAAGGCACAAAGGCAAAAGGGAAAATGGCCATGACCTCTTGAGATGGCTAAACTGGTGGAGGGATTTTGATGGAAAGGGTTTTCGTCAAACCGGAGGTTTGTATAGGCTGCCACTTGTGCGCAGTCTGGTGTGCGGTGGCGCACTCGCGTTCCAAAAACATCATCAAGGCGTTTCTTTATGAAGAGCCAAGGCCGCTGCCCAGGGTGATTGTCGAGGAAAGGCTGCCTTTGACTTTTGCGCTGCCCTGCCGGCACTGCGCCGAGCCGGACTGCGTCTTTGCCTGCATTAGCGGCGCCCTGTACAAAGACCGGCAGACGGGGCGGGTCGTCCATGACGCGTCCCGGTGCGTCGGGTGCTGCAGCTGCGTCATGGCCTGCCCCTACGGCTGCATTATACTCAATAATGAAGAAGAAGAGAAAAAGGTGCTCAAATGCGATCTTTGTGCCGGGCTTGAATTTCCTTACTGCGTCCGCCACTGCCCGAACGGAGCGCTGGTTTACGGCAGTACTAAGGGGGATTGTCGATGAGTGCTTTTGAATACCTGATTATCGGCAACTCGGCGGGGGCCGTCGGGTGTGTCGAGGGCATCAGAGACGTGGATCAGCGAGGAAAGATCGCGGTAATTTCGGAAGAAAAGCACCACGCCTACTCCCGGGCCCTGATTCCGTATTACCTGGACGGAAAAATAGACAGGGAAAAAATTTATTACCGCCCACCTGATTTTTACGAAAAGTACGGCGTTGTCCCCCTGCTGGGAAAAAAGGCGGTGACGCTTGACCTGGCGCGCAGGGAAGTAGAGCTTTTAGACGGCGAACGGGTGGGGTACGGAAAGCTTCTGCTGGCCACCGGCGGCAGGCCGTTTCTTCCCCCAATCGCCGGCCTGGATAAACGGAACGTGTTTACTTTTCTAAGTCTGGAGGACGTCCTGGGGATCGAAAAGGCGCTGGCCGGCGCAAAAAACGCCGTTATCCTCGGCGGCGGGGTGATCGGCTTGATGGCCGCCGAAGTGCTTAAAAAGAAAGGTCTGGACGTGTTTGTGCTGGAGCTTGCCCAAAGAGTGCTGGCCCCGGTGGTCGACGAAACGGCTTCCGGTATCGTGGAAACCCTGTTTGCGGAAAACGGGGTGAAAGTATATACCGGGACCACGATTAAAGAGGTCCACGGCGGGGATGCGGTGGAGAAAGTTACCCTGACGGACGGCCGGACGCTTTCCTGCGATCTTCTGCTCATTGCGGTGGGCGTCGTCCCCCGGGTGGAGCTGGTGAAAAACACAGGGATAAAAGTTAACCGGGGCATTGTGACGGACCAGAGAATGCAGACCTCCGTGCCGGACGTTTACGCCTGCGGCGATTGCGCAGAGGCCTACGACTTCGTTACCGGGACTTCCCGGCTGATTCCCTTGTGGCCAAATGCCTACGTGGGGGGGAGGATCGCCGGCTACAACATGGCCGGCATGTCCAGGGAATACGTGTGGGGAACCAGTATGAACGCCATGCATTTCTTTAACCTTTACATCATCAACGCGGGGATTAACGTTACTCAGGAGAACGCCGGTGGCTACGAAGCGATTAGCAAGTTGGATCGAGACAGGAAGATATACCGCAAATTCGCGTTCCGGGAGGGGCGGCTGCAGGGGTTTGTCCTGGTTGGCGAGGTGGCCCGGGCGGGGATCCTGGTGAACCTGATGCGCAAAAAAATAGATGTGCGCGGCTTTGCGCAGGCGCTGCTGGACAAAAATTTCGGGTATAAAGACCTGCCGGACGAATTAAGGTGGCAGTTGCTAAAAGACGATGTGCTCTTAGGGGTGATCTAAATAAATGCGGGTGAAAACGTCTTGGCGAAGCGAAAGGCTTTTGCCGGCTAAAGATCACGAAGCGTGCGGTCTTTTCGGGGTGATGGACATAACCGGCAGAAGATTCGGCGGAGAAATGGCCATCAACGCCATTAAAAACATAAAGGTGCGGGGAAACGGGCTGGGGGGAGGCTTTGCCGTTTACGGCCTTTATCCCGAACACAAGGATTATTACGCCCTGCACATCATGTTTCAGAACAAAAGCGTCGAGGCAAAGGAAAAGGTGGAAGATTTTCTGGTCGAGCACTTTAACGTGGTTTACGACGAGGAAATTCCCACCGATCCACAGGTGAACCTGTTTTGCCCGCCCCTTGTCTGGAGATATTTTGTCGCCCCGAAGAAGAAGGGCGAGGAACACTCACTCCCCGACGACGATTACGTGGTTTCCCGCGTGATGCACATCAACACCGGCATTGAGGACGCCTACGTGTTTTCTTCGGGCAAGGATATGGGCGTTTTTAAAGGGGTCGGCTTTCCGGAAGAAATAGCCGCTTACTTCCTGCTCGACAGGCTGTACGAGGGGTATCTCTGGACGGTGCACAGCCGGTTTCCCACCAACACCCCCGGCTGGTGGGGGGGCGCACACCCTTTTTCCATTCTGGACTGGACCGTGGTGCACAACGGGGAAATTTCCTCTTACGGGACGAACCGCAGGTTTTTAGAAATGCACGACTATTATTGCACGCTGTATACGGACACAGAGGTCATGGCTTACGCGGTGGACCTCTTGATGCGCCGGCAGGGCCTGCCCATTGAAGTGGTGGCCAAGATCTTTGCGCCCCCCATGTGGGATCTGATTGAGTATATGGAGGAAAAGGAAAAGAAACTTTATACGGCCCTGCGCATGGTTTACGCACCCCTTTTAATCAACGGGCCGTTTACGGTGATCGTGGCCCGCCACAGCGAAATGTTCGGTCTCACGGACCGGATCAGGTTGCGGCCGATTACCGCCGGGGCGAAGGGAAACCTGGTTTTTCTTTCCTCAGAGGAGGCGGCGATCCGCTGCGTTTGCCCGGATCTTGATCTGGCCTGGACCCCCCGGGGAGGGGAGCCGGTGGTGGTGAGGCTGCATTCCCAAGACCATCTCTTGAGTTTAAATCAGTCTGTTTGAGGGTGGGATTATGTATTCGTATCTGCTGCCTGAATTTGTAGTCGAGCGAAGGGAAGAAAGGTGCATCCGCTGCCGGGTTTGCGAGCGGCAGTGCGCCAACGGTGTCCATTCTTACGACGCGGAGCGGGACCAGATGTGGGCCGCGGAACAGGCCTGCGTCGGCTGCCAGCGCTGCGCCGTCTTTTGCCCCACGCAGGCGCTCACGGTCCGGCCGCACCCGGCGGAATACCGCCCGAACAGCAGCTGGACGAGGGAAAAGCTCCAGGACCTGAAAAAGCAGGCCGAGACCGGCGGGGTCATCCTCACGGGGAGCGGGAACGACAAGCCGTATCGGATTTACTGGGACCACCTTGTGTTAAACGCCTCCCAGGTGACCAACCCCTCCATCGACCCGCTCAGGGAGCCCATGGAGTTGAAAACTTTTTTGGGGAGGAAACCGGATACCCTGAAAATTGTTCTTCACGGTGAAGACGTCCGGATCGAGTCCGAGCTCTACCCAAATATACCGGTAGCGACGCCCATCGTCTTTTCCGCCATGTCCTATGGGGCGATCAGCTACCAGGCCTTTAAATCGCTGGCCATGGCAGCTAAGGAGTACGGCACGCTGTTCAATACGGGCGAAGGCGGCCTGCCCGCCGCCATGCGCCAGGATTACGGGAAAAACGCCATTGTCCAGTGCGCCAGCGGCCGGTTTGGCGTAGACCCGGAATATTTGAACTGCGCGGCAGCAATTGAAATTAAAATCGGCCAGGGAGCAAAGCCAGGCATTGGGGGCCACCTGCCTGGCGAAAAAGTTTCCGAGAATATTTCCGTCACCCGGATGATTCCGCAGGGGACGGACGCGCTCTCCCCGGCCCCCCAGCACGACATTTATTCCATTGAGGATTTATCCATGTTGATTTACGCCCTGAAGGAGGCGACCAACTACGAGAAGCCCGTATCCGTAAAAATTGCCGCCGTCCACAACGTGGCGGCGATTGCTTCCGGGATGGTGCGCGCCGGGGCGGACATTATCGCCATCGACGGCCTGCGCGGCGGCACCGGGGCGGCGCCCAAAATTATCCGGGACAACGTAGGCATCCCCATCGAGCTGGCGCTGGCTGCTGTGGACCAGAGGCTGCGGGAAGAGGGAATCAGGCACAAGTGTTCAATTCTGGCCGCCGGGGGAATCAGGTGCTCCGCCGACGTGGTGAAGGCCGTCGCCCTGGGCGCGGACGCGGTGTATATCGGCACGTCCGCGCTGGTGGCGATGGGCTGCACGCTTTGTCAGAAATGCTACACCGGGAAGTGCAACTGGGGGATCTGCACCCAGGACCCCTACCTGGCCAAACGGCTCAACCCGGAGATTGCCAGCCAGCGGCTGATCAATCTGTTGCGGGGCTGGAGCCACGAGATCAAAGAGATGCTGGGGGGCATGGGGATTAACGCCATCGAAAGCCTGCGGGGCAACCGGGAGCATTTGCGCGGCGTAGGGCTTGCGGAATGGGAGCTCAACGTTCTGGGCGTAAAAGGAGCAGGGGAGTAATAAGGAGCCTTCAAAGCAAGTGAGGGGAGGATGGCGGATGGGCAACTTAAACGTCAAGTTTGGGCTCCGGGACATGTTTTTGGACGGGGTCAGGCCCGTGCACGAACTGGCCGGGTGCGTGTTCCTTAATGAGCACAGGGTGGAGATCGATGCGCAGGGCTTAAAGCATAAAGAATTAAACGATCTGTTAAGGAAAACTTTGCTTGAAGGAATTACGAAAATAACCGTCCGCAATGTCTACGGGCAAAGATATATCGGCACGCGGCTCTACCGTCCCGATCCGGAAAAGAAAGCGGAAATCACCATTTACAGAAATCCCGGGAACGATCTGGGCGCCTTTCTTGACGGGCACCGCATCGTGGTTTACGGCAACGCCCAGGACGGCGTGGGGAATACCATGGACGGCGGGGAGATTATTGTGCACGGCCGGGCCGGGGACATCGTGGCCATGTCCATGCGCGGCGGAAAGATCATGATCAGGGACAACGTCGGCTACCGGGCCGCCATCCACATGAAAGAATATCCCGGCAAGGTGCCCGTGCTGGTCATCGGCGGGACGGCCCAGGATTTTTTCGGCGAGTACATGGCGGGCGGCATTGTCCTTTTGCTCGGGCTTAATTTAAAGGAAAACGAGCGGCACAAGGCCCACTACATCGGGACCGGCATGCACGGCGGCGTGATTTACCTGCGCGGCCGCGTGGAAGAATACCAGCTGGGCAAAGAGGTGGGAGTTCGGGAGCTGGACGACCGGGATTGGGAGATCGTGCAGCGGTACGTCGGCGAGTTTTCCGCCCACTTTGGTTTTTCCGCGGACAAGATCCTCAAAGGGAAATTCCAGAAGCTTTTGCCCGTCTCCAAAAGGCCGTACGGGAAGATTTATGCCTATTAAAAAAGCCTTCAGGTAGCCATATAGATTGGCCAGTCTGGGAGCAAAAGAAGGTTTTGGCTCCAGAATAATACCCGTCAAAAAACAGTTGACAGACGATTATTTCCTGTGATAAAAAGTAGTTAGCAAAAACATTAAAATTTAATCTGGCGACAAAGGCGTCTTTTTAAGCAGGGCGAAGAAGACCTGGCTAAAAAGGTGCCTTTACTTTTTTTCTTCCACTTTTTGGGTTCCGGAAAACCTTTTCCAAAAAAAAGGAGGGAGCAGCGAAAAGACTTTTCTGGACTGAAAGACAAATAACCCGTCGTTTATTTAGTGAGCAAATATCCAGGGGCAGCAAGCGTTAACTGATGCTATTTTCGAAAAGGGGGATTTTTTTATGAAACCGGAAGAAGTATTGCAATATATCAAGGAGCATCATATTGAGATTATCGATCTAAAATTTAACGACCTGCCAGGCTTGTGGCAGCATTTTTCCATGCCTGCCGAAGAGTTAACGGAAATGGACGATCTCCTGGAAAGCATCTTTACGGAGGGCGTAGGCTTTGATGGTTCTTCCATCCGGGGTTTCCAGAAAATCAACGAAAGCGACATGATTTTAATTCCGGACCCCAATACGGCCGTCCTGGACCCCATCTGCGAAGTGCCCACTCTTTCAATGATTTGTGATATTTACGATCCGCTGACAAAAAAGCCGTATACCAGGGACCCCCGCTACGTGGCCAAAAAGGCGGAAGATTATTTGAAGAAAAGTGGAATTGCCGATGCCAGCTACTACGGTCCGGAGGCGGAATTTTTCATCCTGGACGACGTGCGGTTTGCCCAAAACCAGCACTACGGCTACTATTTCGTGGATTCCAAAGAAGGGGCGTGGAATACGGGGAAAGAGGAAAACCCCAACCTCGGGTATAAGCCCCGTTATAAAGAAGGTTATTTCCCGGTGCCCCCGCACGATTCGCACCAGGATCTGCGCAGCGAAATCGTCCTGACCATGAAAAAGGCCGGCATCAAGGTGGAAGTCCACCACCATGAGGTGGCCACCGGCGGGCAGGCCGAAATCGACATGAAATTTGATTCTCTGGTCAATATGGGCGATAAAATCATGATGTACAAGTACATAGTGAAGAACGTGGCCAGAAAGCACAACAAGGTGGCCACCTTCATGCCCAAGCCAATCTTCGGCGACAACGGCAGCGGGATGCATACGCACATCAGCCTGTGGAAAGAAGGGAAAAATTTATTCTACGACCCGGCGGGTTACGCTTTGCTTTCCCAGACCGCCCTGTACTTTATCGGCGGGCTGCTCAAGCACGCGCCGGCTTTAATGGCCTTCTGTGCGCCCACGACCAATTCCTACAAGCGGCTCGTTCCGGGGTACGAGGCGCCGGTAAACCTGGTTTATTCCCAGCGCAACCGCTCCGCAGCCGTTCGGATCCCAGTGTATTCACCCAGCCCAAAGTCCAAGCGCATTGAATTCCGGCCGCCGGACTGCTCCTGCAACCCTTACCTGGCCTTTGCGGCGATGCTGATGGCCGGCCTCGATGGCATCGAGAATAAAATCGACCCCGGCGCGCCGGTGGATAAGGATATTTACGAGCTGCCGCCGGAGGAGGCAAAAAATATTCCGCAGGTCCCCGGCTCCCTGGAGGAAGCCATCTGCGCCCTGGAAAAGGACCACGCCTTCCTGCTCAAAGGCGGCGTTTTCACTCAAGACGTCATTGATGTCTGGATAGAATATAAGCGGACGAAGGAAATCGATGAAGTGCGGATCAGACCCCACCCCTACGAGTTTTATCTGTACTTCGACATATAATCGGGAAAAATTTCGTCTAGGAAAACCTGGAAAGAATGTAGTAAAAACAGCCGGGGGCGGGTCTTCACCCGCCCTCTTTCTGTACGAGGTGAATTTTTTGAAAATCCTGGTTGGCCAGCTTAACCCGATCGTCGGAAAAATTATATATAACGTGGAAAAAATTTTACGGGTCGTCGACCTGGCCCGCCGGCTCAAGGCCGACCTGACCGTTTTTCCGGAACTGGCGCTCATCGGCTACCCACCGCGAGACCTTTTGTGGCGCCGGGATTTGTTAGAGCAGGTGGAAGCGGCGCTGACCAAAAAAATTGCCCCGGCCAGTGAGGCAGTGGGCATCCTGGTCGGGGCCCCGGTAAGGGAGGACGGGAGTCTATCCAATTCTGCCCTGTTGTTTGCGGGAGGGCAGCTGATTGGCCGGCAGGACAAAACCCTTTTACCGGACTATGACGTTTTTGAAGAAAGCCGGTATTTTAAGCCGGCAAAGGAAAGAAAACCAGTTCCGTTCCGTGGGGTAAGGTTGGGCCTGACGGTTTGCGAAGACGTCTGGAACGATAAAGATTACTGGAATCGGCGTCTTTATGCCATCGATCCCGTGGAAGAACTGATTGCGCAGGGGGCAGATTTGATCGTCAATATTTCCGCCTCCCCGTATCATTTCGGGAAAATCGGCCTGCGCGCCGACATGCTGCAAAAAATGGCCGCCAAATACCGGAAGGCGTTTCTTTACACCAACCAGGTGGGCGGCAACGACGAGCTGATCTTCGACGGCACCAGTTTTGCAGTCAACCCGCGGGGGGAAACGACCTGCCGGGCGGGAAGCTTTGGTGAGGATGTACTGTGCCTTAATTACACGGAGCATAAACTATCTGCGGAAGATTGTTCAGCGGAAAAGCAAAAAATATTTCCGGAAAAGGTTTACCGTGCCCCCGTGCCGGAAGACGTAAGCTGCCTCTACCGCGCCCTGGTGCTGGGAATTCGCGATTACCTGCGCAAAACCGGCTTTCGGCGGGCGCTGGTGGGTTTAAGCGGCGGGATTGATTCTTCCGTTACCGCCGCTCTGGCCGCCGCCGCCTGCGGGCCGGAAAACGTCCTTGGGGTGGCCATGCCGTCCGCGTATTCTTCGCCGGGGAGCCTGGCGGATGCCCGCCGGCTGGCCGCCAACCTGGGGATCAGGTACCGCGAAATACCCATCCAGAACATTTTTGATTCCTATCTACAGGTTTTCAACCTGGGCGGCGCCCCCCTTGTCGACCTGGCCGAAGAAAACATCCAGGCCCGCATCCGCGGCAACATTTTAATGTTTATTTCCAACCGGGAAGGTTACCTCGTCTTGACTACCGGAAATAAGTCAGAAATGGCGGTGGGCTACTGCACCCTTTACGGCGACATGTCCGGCGGGCTGGCCGCAATTTCTGACGTGCCCAAGACAATGGTTTACGCCCTGGCCAGGTACATCAACCGCGAACGGGAAGTAATCCCCGCTAGCGTGCTGGCTAAACCCCCTTCCGCCGAACTGAAGCCGGGGCAGACCGACCAGGATTCCCTTCCCCCTTACGAGGTGCTGGACGCCGTCTTGCGCCTGTACATCGAAGAAAACCGGCCGGCCGCCGAAATCATCGCCGCGGGTTACGATCCCGCACTGGTGCAGGAGATTATTCAAAAGGTGGACCGGGCGGAATACAAGCGGCGCCAGGCTGCCCCCGGCCTGAAAGTGACGACGAAGGCTTTCGGCCTGGGCCGGCGCCTGCCCATTGCCTGGCAGAAAGGATAACGGCTTAAAAAAGTTGCCAGCTGTGTCTTGCCCGGCGTGCTTTTCCAAGAAAAACTGTTTCGTTTAGGCGATATGATCACCGCTTCCGCACCGAACGGAAGCAGGACATTGGTAAACTGGAGGAAAAATTGGAGCGGCGCCAACCGCTGGTTCATTGGCTTCCGGATTGGTATGATTATCGGGTTGCTGAAAAGAAGAGGGGGAGAAGGTTAATCCCCCCTTGTCATCGCTGTTTTGAGGGGAATCGGTGTGGCGATTCCCCCGCCCGTTTAAATTGCGCTCTCTCCTTTTTCCCCGGTGCGGATGCGGATGGCGTCGGCCACCGGGTAAACGAAAATTTTGCCGTCACCGATTTCTCCCGTCCGGGCCGCCTGGGCGATTAAATTCACTACCTGGTTCACGTCCTGGTCCCGGATAACAATCTCTACCTTCACTTTAGGCAGCAGGTTGATACTGTATTCGGCGCCCCGGTAGACTTCCGTACGCCCTTTTTGCAGCCCGCAGCCGATTACCTGGGTGACGGTCATGCCATTGATGCCAAATTTACCCAGGGCATCTTTAACTTCCTCCAGCTTGCCGGGACGCAAAATACATTCGATTTTGGTCACGTCAGGAACACCCCTTTGGAAATGTTATCAGCCAGTAATCTTTTTTTTAAAACAAACTTTGCTCAGGAAGAGCTTATAGAAGGCTCCTTAAGAGTAGCTGTAGTTGTTTTGCTATACGCAATCACCCGGCCTACCGGAGTGCCGATCACCAGGTCCGCATACCCGTCTTCGCCGTGCTGGGTCAGGTCTAAGCCCTGCTCTTCTTCGTCGGCGCTGGCGCGTAGTTTGGTGAAGGCCCCGACAACTTTTAAAATGACGAAGGTGAAGATAATGGCGAAAACCCAGGTGCTGGCTACACCGATGAACTGAATCCAGAGCTGACCGGGGTTGCCGAAAAACAGTCCGTCAGCGCCGGCGGAGTTAACGGCAGTGGAGGCGAACAGACCGGTGGCCAGGGCACCCCAGGTGCCGCCGATACCGTGCACCCCAAAAACGTCCAGCGAATCATCGTAACCCAGGCGGGTCTTGAGGATACTGACGGCAAGGTAGCAAACTACCCCGGCGACCAGGCCGATGAGCAGGGCCGCCAGCGGGCCCACAAAACCGGCGGCGGGAGTAATGGCCACCAGTCCGGCCACGCAGCCGCTGGCCGCGCCCAGCATGGTGGGTTTGCCGTGGTGCGCCCATTCGGCAAAAACCCAGGAAAGGGCCGCCATGGCGGCAGCAGTGTTGGTCACCGTAAAGGCACTGGCGGCCAGGCCTCCGGCAGACAGGGCGCTGCCGGCGTTAAACCCGAACCAGCCGAACCAGAGCAGCGCCGCCCCCAGCACAGTCATGGGCAGGTGGTGGGGGAGCATGGGTTCGCTGCCGTATCCTTTCCGCCGGCCCAACACTAAAGCAGCGATCAATCCGGAAACTCCAGAGCTGATGTGCACAACCGTCCCTCCGGCGAAATCCAGGGCGCCCAGTTCCCGCAGCCAGCCGCCCAGACCCCAAACCCAATGGGCCAGCGGATCATAGACGAAGGTCGTCCAGAGCAGAATGAAGCCAATAAAAGCCGGAAAACGCATTCTTTCGGCAATCGAACCGGTGATCAGGGCAGCCGTAATGATCGCAAACATGAGCTGAAAAACCATAAAGGTTTGGTGGGGGATGGTGGCCGCGTAATCGGGATTGGGCTCCTGATCAACCCCCTTTAAGCCCAACCAGTCCAGCCCGCCGATCAGGTGGCTGTGGTCGGGGCCGAAAGCCAGGCTGTAACCAAACAGGACCCATTGCACGGAAACCAGGCAAATAATGATAAAGCACTGCATGAGCACGCTCAAGACGTTCTTCTTCCGCACCATTCCGCCGTAAAAGAGGGCGACTCCCGGCGTCATGAGCATCACCAGCGCGGCGCTGATCAAGATAAAGGTGGTGTCGCCGGTGTCCGTAGCCGCCTCGCCGGCCAGGGCCAGACCCGGGCAGGCGAGCAAAAAACAAAGGGTGAGAAACATGATGGAAAATTTTGGCCTTTTCGACCGACTCCGCATGGATAAAACCTCCCGTCATTTTTTATTTGCTCTTTCCGGTCTGGACGGCGCCTGATCCATTCCGGAAGAATAGCCAAAGCATAAAAGGCGCGTTTTGTGAGGCGGAGCCGCAATGCCCCCATAAAACGCGCCTTTGCTTAAACTGGATTGCCAAAATAGAAATAGCCCTTCATCAGGACCATCCCTGCACAAGGGCTTCTTTGCCGTTAAATACTTCCTTATATTTTTGTAAGGAAAGTATAGATCAAACCTTTTATTTAGTCAAGGGGGCCGGAAAAAATTTTTTTAATAAATTTATTCCATGATTATCCAGAAAGGTCCGGCGGACACTTTTCTCTTTGCTGCATAAGATAAAGATACCGGGCAGTTGCAAAGGGGTAACTCCGGTCCGGGCAATGGCGCCCTCTAAATCGGTCGTCGGACGTCAGAAATCGGAAGAGTTTTAACCCCAGAAGGGGTTTTCGGCCTTCTCCGGAGAGGCTTTTCTGACTCCGCCGGCAAAAAAAGTTTTGGAGGGAGAGCCAGATGTGTGGAATAACGGGCTGGATAGATTGGGAGGTAGATCTCACCAAAGCGCGCACCGTTCTGGAGGAAATGGCGCAAACCCTGTCCTGCCGGGGGCCGGACGACAGCGGCTTTTGGTTTTCGCCGCGGGCTGCCCTGGCGCACCGCCGCCTGGTGGTCATCGATCCAAAGGGCGGGGGTCAACCGATGGTTCGCCGGCGGGGGGAAAAGGAATACGTGATTACCTATAACGGCGAACTTTATAACACTCCTGAGTTGCGGCGGGAACTGGCGGCCAGGGGTTATCAGTTTTTTGGTCATTCCGATACGGAAGTTCTCCTCAACGCCTATATCGAATGGGGGGCGGACTGCGTCGAGCGCCTCAACGGCATTTTTGCCTTTGCCGTCTGGAACGAAGGTGACCGGCAGCTTTTTCTGGCCCGGGACCGGCTGGGGGTAAAGCCGCTTTTTTATGCTCAACGGGGAAGCGCTTTTCTTTTCGGTTCCGAGCCGAAATCCCTGCTGGCTCACCCGGCCGTCCCGGCGGAGGTGGACGCCGTCGGCCTGGCCGAAATTTTTTTGCTTGGCCCGGCCCGCACGCCCGGTCAGGGAATTTTTCGCGGCCTGCAGGAACTTAAGCCGGGGCACTGGCTGATCTATGACCGGCGGGGAGTGCAAATTCGCCAGTACTGGGCCCTGGAAAGCAGGCCCCATTCCGACGATCTGCCGGTTACGGCCAGAAAAGTTCGCCAGTTGCTGGAAGACGCCGTGAAAAGGCAACTGGTTTCCGATGTTCCTTTGTGCACTTTGCTCTCCGGAGGTCTGGATTCCAGCGCTATCACCGCCTTTGCCGCCCGTGAACTGGCGCGGACTGGCGGCGGGCCGCTGGTCACTTACTCCGTGGACTACGTGGACAACGACCGCCACTTCCGGCCGAACCGCTTTCAACCCAATACCGATGCGCCGTGGGCGTCCAAAATTGCTTCTCTCTTCGGCACGCGCCACCACACCGCTTTCCTCGACACGCCCGAACTGGCCGATATGCTGCCGGTCGCCCTGCGGGCGCGCGATTTTCCTGGAATGGTTGATATCGATGCCTCCCTTTACCTCTTTTCCCGGGCAGTGAAAAAAGGGGCCACGGTGGCCCTGGCGGGGGAGTGCGCCGACGAAATATTCGGTGGCTACCCGTGGTGCCGGGACGAAGAAGCCTGGAAAAACGGGACCTTTCCGTGGCTGCGGCTGATTCCGGAAAGGACCCGGCTGCTTTCACCGGAACTGCTTTCCTATCTCCGGCCAAAGGAATATCTTGCCGAACGTTACCGGGAAGCGCTGGCGGAGGTTCCCCTTCTGCCGGGTGAAGGCCCCGTTGAAACAAGGATGCGCCAGATCTTCTACCTGAATCTCACCCGCTGGATGCCCGTTTTGCTTGACCGGATGGACCGGATGAGTATGGCCGCGGGTCTGGAGGTGCGAGTGCCGTTTTGCGACCACCGGCTGGTCGAATATGCCTGGAATATTCCCTGGGCAATAAAGAATTGCGACGGCCGGGAAAAGGGGATTTTACGCCGGGCCCTGGCCGGGGTGCTGCCGGCGGATTTACTGGCGCGGCGCAAAAGCCCGTACCCAAAGACGCACAATCCCACCTACCGGGAAGCGGTACGTAACTGGCTCCGGCGCATTATGGCTGATGCTGCCGCTCCCTTACGTCAACTGGTCAATGTTAGTTATGTGCAGGAACTTCTCCAGAATGACGCCGTTACCTTCGACCCGGCCTGGTTCGGGCAACTGATGGGAGGCGCCCAGCTTTTCGCCTATCTTATTCAAATCGACACCTGGCTCCGGGAATACCGGATACGGCTCCGGCTTTAGGGGGCGTCTGTCGGGTTGGTCAAGAATATTGCAATTGGAGTAAATGTTCAGGAAAGCTGCCCGGGCAGCTTAAAGCGTGGCGTTGTCCCTAGGCGAACGCCTTACGTAGCGCTGGTGACAGCACCCTTTGTTCAGTAAGCGGCGCAGTGAGCAACAATTGGTAATTAGCGTCCCGGCAAGGTGCCCGCGCTGATCATCGGCGGGACAGCCCAGGACTTTTCCGGCGAATATATGGCGGGCGGCATTGTCCTTTTGTTCGGGCTCGATTTACTAAGGAAAACGAGCGGCAAAAGGCCCACTACCTAGGGACCGGAATGCACGGCGGCGTTATTTAGGTCCAGCCAGTTCGATATCCGCACACCGGGATTGGTAACGCAATTCCGGTGTGCCGTTTTTTAGGGCCATGTTCCCTTTTGTTTTAAACAAAGGTAAAAAAAGAAATTCTTCCGGCAGGAAAAATGTAGCATTACGGCGAAAATACGTAAAGAAGTGCCAGCCGACCCACTTTTTGTCCGGAGTTCTCGCGGTAGGTAGAAAACGTTGCCGGGGGCCAGTGGGGAAAATGTCGGAAGCCCATTTTAGCATTCATTTTAGCATTAAGTGGTAATGCGTTACTAATAAAAACGGTAGTTGCGGTCCTGGTTATTCCGACATTTTTAGGGTATGTTTAAAAAGCGTTGGGGGAAGAAAGACCGAAGCCTGCGGCTACCCGGAAGAAAAAAGGGGGTCAAGGGGGGTATTTCTCGGGATTTTGCGGCAAGGGGCGGGCGCCGGCCGGAAGTGCTGATCGCCACTTTGGGGGTGGAGCCCCAGGTCGTCACCATTATGCTGGATCGCCTCCTGGAATCCGGCAGGAATATTACTGAGGTAGTGGTGGTCTACACAAAAAGTTCCGGGATCCAAAAGGCCCTGACGGTAATAGAAGAAGAATTCGGCAGGCAGGTCTACCCTGGCGTCGGGCTGCGGACCGTGCCGGTCACCTCACCGCAGGGGGCGGTAAAAGATTTTTGTACCCACGAGGATCTGCAGGGTCTTTTGCGCACTCTGTACGGGGAAGTCCGCCGTGCCCGCCAGGCGGGAGAGATTGTACATCTTTGTATATCCGGCGGCCGCAAGGTAATGGGGATAATAGGCATGTTGGTTGCCCAGCTCCTTTTCGGGCCGGAAGACCGCGTCTGGCACCTGATTACGGAGGGCTGGCACCCCGGCGCCGGCCGCCAGTTGCACCTTCCTTCCGGGGAAAAGGTCTGGGTGTTGTCTGTGCCCGTTTTGCGCTGGAGTGAAGCCGGGATACTGATGCTGACCGTGGCCGAGATGAACGACCCCGCCGAAGTGGTGGCCTGGTACGAAAGACTCAG
>DYES01000069.1 GCA_020725585.1 Desulfovirgula sp. | reverse complement strand
CCGTGGATGGCAAGTAGTTGGAGTTTCCGAGAGACTATAATATGGATGCGGAGGTAAGTAGAGCTGGAATTTTGAAATGAAAAAGAAGAAAGAAAGAAAGAGGGTTTCCAAATGGATTTTTTGAAGTTGTGGCCAAACGGAGAAGTATCAGGAAGTACAAAGAAACGTCGGTCGAAAAAGAGAAGCTTATGAACGTTCTGGAAGCGGCCAGGCTTTCCCCAACGTGGGAGAACAAGCAATGCTGGAGGCTCATTGTGGTGACCACACCTGTCCAAAAAGGAGAAGCTATTGGAAGCTATTCCCGACCCCAATCCAAGCAAAAAAAGAGGTCGCTTCTGCTCCCGTTGCCGTCGTACTTTGTGCTAACCCCGGGGATTCCGGGGTAAGGGAAAATCAGCAATATTATCTGGTCGATTGCGGAATCTTCTTTGAACACTTGATTTTTGCTGCCTGCGCCCAGGGATTAGGTACTTGTTGGATAGGAGTATTTGATGAACGATTAATCAAGAAAAGTTTTGGCATCCCCGAACCCTGGCGCGTGGTAGCCATTACCCCTCTTGGATATTCCGAGCGAGTACCTCAACCCCGTCCCAGAAAACCCTTGAGGGAATTGGTTTTTGCCGAAACTTGGTGTAAACATATGGATGAAGGGTAAGAGAATTTTTTGATACACCTATTATTCGGGTTGGTTGTTCGGATTAGGCGCCTAATGCGAACAAAATACCCCTTTAAGGGGCTTTTTATTGTGCATAAGGAAGCTTTTATCGGGCAAAATTACTTCGCATTATTTTGGCCCGGCAAAAAACCTGGCTAATCAGCCAGCCGGCTTTCTTTCTTTAAGCACTCGCGCCCGTCCGGGACCTTTTTAATCAAAGGAGCGGCCGCAATCAAAAATACGGCTATTCCCATAAAGATCACCCGGAACCTAACCACCAGTAATCTGCCAAAGCCAAACCGCCGATGACCGGGCTGTGCGGCATAAAGCCCAGCCCCAGGGTGCTCGCGGCCAGGACAAGAAACCCCGCCGCCATGGGCAGTCGGTACCCGGTGCGGTTTAAGGACATGCTCACCAGCGCCGACGTGCCGAGCAGCACCACGACACCTCTCGTAGAAAGCCATTGCAATTCATAATATGGGGAAGTAAATTGACGTGTGCTTGTCTTTATGGGCGGGGCAAAATTTTTTTTTTTTATTTTTTCGTTGAAATAATTTGTATAATTTTGACCAACAGAGAGGATTTTTGGATCCTTTGTCGAAACTGAAAAATATAGAAGAAAGGCAAGAGTGGGTGTAGGGATAAAATTTTAATAAAATATTAATAAAGATTTTAGTAAATTATGAAGGATTTTCTCGGGTAATGTCATATATTTTTAATGAAAAAATAGACATGTTTCCACTTTTTTGGATGGTTGTCTAAGGGTAAACTTCCTCGAAAGGGAAGGGCACAAAGCCACGGGCCTAAAGCCAGGCGCTCGCCGACACATGGGCAGCATTTGAGGTGCTGATCGTTAATGGCAAACAATCCTGACTTTCGATCTATAGGTGAGCGCATGGTATGGTAGCCGGGCTGCGGCAACGTAAGCTGCCCCCTTTCCTTTTCGGGAAGGGGGAATTTTTTATAAACAAGAGAAGGGGGTTGGTCATGAATTTTTTGGAGAGTGCTGTACTGCAGGTTTTACAAAAGCAGCTTGACGCTGCCGCGCTTACGCATAAGGTGATCGCCAACAATATCGCTAATGTCAATACCCCCGGCTTTAAGAAATCGTCGGTGCGCTTTCTGGACGAATTAAAAAAAGCTCTGGACCCGCAGACGCTGCCCTTGCGTACCGCTCACCCGCGCCATATACCGGCGCCGGTTCCTTTGGCCCAGGTGGAACCCATGGTGGTAAAAGAGGAGGAAACCACCATGGGCTATAACCAAAATAATGTTGACGTGGAACAGGAGATGGTTAATCTGGTAGCAAACACGCTGGCCTACCAGGCGGCCACCCGGGCCATCGGCGATCGACTGGCCCTCTTGGGCTACGTAATAAGAGGGAGGTAACAGCCAATGCCTCTATTTGAATCATTCGGCATAAGTTCGTCCGCCTTAACAGCCAACCGTCTGTGGTTGGATCTTATTTCTAACAACCTCGCCAACATACATTCCGCCGGGCGTCCCGGCGATCCCGCCGCGCCCGTTTACCGCCGGAAAGTTCCCATTTTTGCCGAGCAATTGCGTCAGGCGTTTGCTGCCGACCAGGGGAATTTGCCGGCCCGGGGGGTCAGGGTGATTTCGGTTGTAGACGACCCTGCAGAGCCCAGAATGACCTACGAACCCGATCACCCCCTGGCCGATCCCGCGACTGGTTATGTGGCGTACCCGAATATCAATCTGGCTAACGAAATGATTAACGTGATCGTTGCCACCAGGGCTTATGAAGCCAGTGTCACGACGCTCAACGCGGCCAAGGACATGGCGCTTAAGGCTTTAGAGATCGGGCGGGGATAAAAAAGGAACGAAAAGGAGAGCAGGATCATGCAGCTGCTACCTGTATTACCGCTGTCAGTGGTTACTCATTCCGCAACTGATCCGGCCGGCGGCCAGGAGCAAAAGGGAGCTTCTGTGGCTTCTTTTGGCGAAATCTTAAGCAAGGCTTTGCAGGAAGTTAATGCGGCCCAGGTCAGGGCAGACGAGTTGCAAATCAAATTTTTGACCGGGGAAGTGCAGGACCTCCACCAGGTGGTTATTGCCCTGGAAGAGGCAAGGTTGATGATGTCGCTGGCGGTGGAAGTAAGGAACCGCGTTGTGGAGTCATATCAAGAAATCTCCCGCATGCAGATATAAACAAAAATAGGTAAATTTGTATCAAAACCCAATGTACAAAGGCATACAAGAGGTTGCACAAGAGGTTGCTTTTAAGGAGCGTTCTTTTTAGATGGACCCTACGAGAACTATGAAGGGTCTGCAGGAGCGCTGGGGAGTTATGCCCCGGGCGCGAAAAGTCCTGGCTGTTTTGGCCGCGGTGGGACTGCTGGTAACTGTTGCTTATCTGTTCTTCATTCTGACCAGGCCGGAGTTTACTCCGTTGTTCACCGGGTTGGAGCCGAAACAGGCCGGAAAAATCGCGGAAGAACTGAAGGCGATGAAGGTTCCTTATCGGTTGCGCGATGAGGGGAAAACCATTGCCGTGCCTGCGGACCAGGTTTATGATTTGCGCATCAAACTGGCCAGCAAAGGAGTTTTGTATGAGACGGGCCCCGGTTTTGAGTTGTTTGACCAGCAAAAGTTTGGGATTACTGATTTTGAACAGCAGGTCGTGTATCAGCGCGCATTACAGGAGGAGTTGCGCCGGACGATTGTCCAGATGGAAGGGGTGGAGCAGGCCCGGGTCCACTTGGTGATGCCCAAGGAAAGTTTATTTTTGGATCAACAGGTAGCCCCATCCGCTTCCATTGCGTTAAAACTGAAACCACTGGTAAAACTGAAGCCGGAACAAGTTCAGGGCATCGTTGATCTGGTCGTAGGCAGTGTTCAGGGCTTGCAGCCGGAAAATGTGCACATTATTGACCTCCAGGGCAATGTCCTTACCGATCAGCTTCCTTTAAAAGACGAACAGGCCAGGTTAACGCGCCTGACCATGGACCAGTACCAGATTAAAAGGGCCTACGAGAAAGATCTGGAGGTCCGGATAACCAGCATGCTCACCCGGGTTTTGGGGCCCAATAAGGCGGTGGCCATGGTTACGGCGGAGCTGGATTTCGATAAAAGAAAATCCACAACCATAACGGTCCAGCCGGGCCAGATTTTAAGCCAGCAGACGACGAGCGAACAGGGAACGAGCCCCGGTGGGGCAGCCGGGGCGGCGGGAACGGATTCTGGTTTGCCGGGCGGTTCGGTGCCCGCCCTGGTCGGGGGGGCCGGCTCGCAATATTCCAAACAGCAGAGCACAACCAATTACCAGCTGGGCAGCCAGCAGGAAACCCTGGAGGTTTCACCCGGCAGCCTCAGGCGTTTGTCGGTGGCCGTAGTGCTCAACGGCGAGTGCAGCGCCGCGCAAATCCAGGAGATTACCGGTCTGGTGCGTACGGCCGCGGGTGTTCAGGACGCCCGCGGAGACCAGGTGAATGTTTCCAGCATGCCTTTCGATACATCCTATCTTGAGGAAGTCGAAAAAGCGGTAGAGGAAGCAGAAAAGCCGCTTCCGGAAAAAATCTTGAAGCAGTGGCCGATCGTGGCCGGCGCCGGCGCCGTTCTGCTGGTTCTGCTGGTGCTGCTGGTTTGGTTCCTGGCCAGGCGCGGGCGCAGAAGGGCCGCCGACCTGGAGGAGGCGGTAAAAATAGGGGAAGCTGCCGCGCCCCCTGCGGTGGAAACTCCGCCCATAAAAGCTCCGCAGCCGCCAGAAACGTTAAAAGATTTACGCCAGATGGCCAAGGAAAAACCTTCGGAAGTGGCCGAAGTGCTAAAGCTCTGGTTGAAGGAGTAATCGGTCAATGGCGAAATTAAATGGCTTTCAGAAAGCGGCGATCGTTCTAATTGCTTTGGGAGCCGATCTCTCGGCAAAAGTATTAAAGCACCTCCCCGATGAAGAAATTGAACAAGTCAGCCAGCAGATTTCCTTAATGGAAAACGTGCCCAAAGAAGTTCAGGCTGCTGTACTCGAGGAGTTTTTAGGGTTGACCCAGGCCAGGGAATATTTGCTGCACGGTGGGTACAAGTATGCCAAAGAGGTGCTGGAGAAGGCCCTGGGTCCCCAAAAGGCCGAGGAGATCCTCAATAAAGTGGCCGTAACAATTCAAAACATACCTTTTAGCTCTCTTCGCCGCACCGACGCCAAGCAACTGCTCAGCTTCATCAGGGATGAGCACCCGCAAACAATTGCTCTGATTTTGACGTACCTGGTCCCCGAGCAGGCAGCGCTTATTCTCTCTTCGCTTCCGCCCGAGAAACAAAGCGACATTGCCCGCAGGGTGGCCGTGATGGAGCGCATTTCTCCGGAAGTCGTGAGGGAAGTGGAAAAGGTGCTGGAGAGAAAGCTCTCCATGGTTTCCCAGCAGGATCAAACCGTTGGCGGCTTGAAAACGCTGGTCAACATCCTGAACCGGGTAGACCGCAGCACGGAAAAAACGATCCTGGAGGACCTGGAGGTTTCTGACCCCGACCTGGCCGATGAAATAAGAAAACAAATGTTTGTTTTTGAAGATTTGGTCAGGCTTCACGATACGGCCATCCAGCGCGTTTTAAGGGAAGTGGACACCAAGGATCTGGCCAAGGCCATGCGGGGGGCCAACGAAGAGGTCAACGAGCGGATCTTTAAAAATATGTCTAAGCGGGCCGCCGACATGCTGCGCGACGAAATTCAATACATGGGGCCCATCCGCCTGCGGGAAGTGGAGGAGGCCCAGCAAAAAATCGTGCAGATCATCCGCCGACTTGACGAAACTGGGGAAATTATCATTGCCCGAGGTGGGGAAGATGCCATCCTCATTTAGAATCATCCGGGGGGTGCCGGCCGGACGGGAAGATATTTTGCCGCTGGCTGCGCGCCGGGACTTTCTGCGCCTGAATGAAGGCGGCGATGGATACGGAGACAACAATGACGGGGCCGGGGAGGCGAAAGGGGCAGCCGGCGAAAAATTTGCCCGCGCCCGGATAAAAGCAGAAGAAATAGTCGCCCGGGCGCAGGCCGAAGCGGAAAGGATAATCCGTGAGGCCCACGCCCAGGCCCTGGCTGCCGCCCGCGACCTGGCCGGGCAGGCGGAAGCGGAAGGTTACGAAAAAGGATACCAAAGAGGCTACCAGGAGGGGCTGGAAAAAGCTGTTCACGATGGACAGGCAATTCGCGAAGAGGCCCGCCAGGTGCTGAACCAGGCCAGGGAAATCTGGCAAAGGACGATTGAAAACATGGAGCAGGAGATCGTTTCCCTGGCCCGCGAAATAGCCGAAAAAGTCCTGGCTGCCCAGCTGACCATCGACCCGCAAGTGGTGCTGGCGATTGTGAAAGAAGCGCTGCTCCTTGCCCGGAACAGGCAGCAGGTGGTGCTTTACGTGAATCCTGAAGAAATAACCCTGGTTCAGCAAAACAAGGATGAACTGCTGCAGGTGCTCTCGCCCGAAACCGCCCTTCATATTATCGGCGATGCGGGTGTTGAGCGGGGGGGATGCCGGGTGGAAACCGAGGATGGTAAAATTGAAGCCACCCTGGCCGAGCGGTGGCGGGCTGTTTGCAGGGCTTTGCAGATTTGAAGGGCAAATTTGAAGGACGAGGGAACGGACGGATGCACTTGCCCCAGGTGAACCTGGAAAACTGGCGCCAAAAAGTGAAACAGGCGAAAATCCTGCGTTCCATTGGACACGTGGTGAGAGTTATCGGCCTCACCGTGGAGGTCAGAGGGGTCGCTGCCCGCATAGGTGAGGTTTGCGATATCCTGGTGCCCGGCGAGGCAAGTGTGGTGGCCGAGGTCGTGGGTTTTCGCGATCGTTCCACCGTCCTGATGCCCCTTGGCGACTTAAAAGGGGTTTATCCGGGCTGCCACGTCGTCCCGCGCGGGAAAAGCCTCACCATTAGAGCAAGCGACGCTTTGCTCGGCCGGGTACTGGATGGATTGGGGCAGCCTCTCGATGGGAAGGAAGCGGTAAAAAATGGCATGGACTTTTCGGTAGACAACAAACCTCCCAACCCCTTGGACAGGCGCCGGATTAAAGAGGTGCTGGCCACGGGGGTGCGCGCCATCGACGCTTTTCTGACCTGCGGAAGGGGGCAGCGCATCGGCATCTTTTCCGGGAGCGGCGTTGGAAAGAGCACTCTTCTGGGGATGATCGCCCGCTTCAGTGAGGCGGACGTAAACGTCATCGCTCTGGTGGGCGAACGCGGCCGGGAGGTGCGTGATTTTATTGAGGGAGACCTGGGCAAGCAAGGCCTGGCCCGTTCCGTAGTGGTGGCCGCCACTTCCGATCAACCGGCCCTGGTCAGGCTAAAAGCGGCGTTTGTGGCCAGCGCCATCGCGGAATATTTCCGGGATCAGGGAAAAGACGTGCTGCTGCTGATGGATTCGGTTACCCGCTTTGCCATGGCGCAGCGCGAGGTGGGCCTGGCTATTGGCGAGCCGCCGTCCACCAGAGGCTACACGCCGTCGGTGTTTGCGCTGCTTCCAAAGCTGTTGGAACGCTCCGGGATGGGCCAAAAGGGATCGATCACCGCCTTTTACACCGTTTTGGTGGAGGGCGACGATCTAAACGAACCGATTGCGGACGCCGTCCGCGGGATTTTAGACGGGCACATCGTCCTTTTGCGGGAGCTGGCCGGCCGCAACCACTACCCGGCAATTGACGTTTTAAACAGCGTGAGCCGTTTGATGCCGGATCTCGTCCCTCCCGAACACATGCAGCAGGCCAGCCGGCTTCGCGATTTGCTGGCCACTTACCGCCAGTCGGAAGATCTCATCAACATTGGCGCCTATGTTTCGGGATCGAACCAGAAGATAGACGAAGCCATCAAGTACATCGATGAAATTACGCAGTTTTTAAAGCAGGACATGGGGGAGACATCCACTTACGAAGAAACCTTGAGCTACTTTCAAAAACTGGCCAGATAGGGAGGATTGGGATAATGCGCAAGTTTACTTTCCGGCTGGAGCCGGTCTTGAAACATCGCCAGGCGCTGGAAGAGCAGGCCGCGAGGGAGCTTGCCCACGCCCAGCGCGAGCTCCTTGACCAACAAAAAAAGCTGTTCAACATTGAAGAGAGCTTGCAAAAGACCTTTCAAGAAGCCGGGCCGGGGGTGTGTGACCTGGCCGCGCTTCTGAATGAAAACCTCTACCGGGAATATCTGACCATTTTACGCAACTGCCAGCAAGAGGAGGTGAGCAAGGCGTACGCCCGGACAGAGGAATGCCGTTTGCACACTGTTCAGAAAAGGCGTGACAGAATGATGCTTGAAAAACTAAAGGAAAAAAAGTTGACCGCTTATCTTGAAGATGCCAAGAGAGCTTCGCAGAAGGAGCTGGATGAACAGGGAACCCAGCGGGTGGTTTATAAAACAATTTGTGCCTCCGAAAATTTTTAAAGCATTTTTTGTAGGGAAAATATTCAAGGCATGCTTGATGATGCCTTTTATGGAAAGGAGGTGAAGGAAAATGGGGCTCAGTTTACCGCTTGCGGCAGTTGAATGGTCGTCTGTCCCCGGGGCGCACCTCGGCAGTACCCGCGGAAAGAGCCAAAAAGATGATCTTTTTACGGAAATATTTGAGCAATTGCTGGCGATTAACGGCGGCCGTAACTCTGGGGAGACAACGGCAGCGATTGCAGCGGGCATCTGGTTAGACGGCGGCTCTGCGTCGGAGGATAATTCCGGGAACACTGGGATTAGCAGCGTGCACGAACTACTGTTGAAGAATTTGCTGGCACTTTTTTCCTGCGCAGAAGATGAAAGAGAGTCCACCGATACATTACAGGGCGTTATCGTTGACGGCCAGGCCGGGGCTGACCAGGAGGATGCCGGCAGAGACGGGGGAGAAAAAATGGCGGCTGCCTTGAATATACCTGCTTACGGCTTGGGAAGCGCCGGCGCGGCAGAGGATTTTGCCCTGGACAACACAGGGGAAGCCGGCCCTTCGGGGACCCTGCTTCAACCTGCGCCTGCTCCCGCTTCTAGAAAAGCCCTCCCCGAGAGCGCAGCCGATCCGTTCGGGCGGCGCGGCCAGCCGGTAAATCCGGTCCAGGCAGCAGAACTCACGGCTGATTTGCCGCGAAGGGAAACGGGCGCTTCTGAACAATTAAGCACTTTTAACCGGGATGCTCTTTTTAAGACGCTATTTGGGCAGGTTGACCCCCTGTTGCAGGCGGGAGGCGGGGATGACGTCCGTGCCCGTGTTTTGTTCAGCAGGTTGTTGTTTGGTCACGGCGCAGCACCCGACTCTTTCGGCGGTTCCGGACGGCCCGATGGATTCGAGGCCGCGGCCTCGCTAAGAAATGTTCTTGGCCCAGGGAATCAAAAAGACCCTGGGGCGGCCGGCGCCCGGCCACCGGGAGCGGCGGTAAAGAACCAGCATCTTTTGATGAATCTTTTAATGAATCATCCCGCGCCGCAGAACGCGCCGGTGGCGGCAGCCGGCAAAACAGGCGTACAGGAAGCTGCACCAGGGAAAGTCTTTCCAGAACCGGTTTTCGCCGGAGGTGGAGCGGCGATGGAAGCCGCACGCCAAAGCGTATTCTTTTTGGAGGGGCACAACGCCATTGGTTCCCAGGCGACGGGAGCAAACAGTAGCCTGTTTTCCCCTCCGGACGCCGCCGGTTTGTCGGCCGCCCGGACACAGCAGGATAGTTTGAGGGTTTTCGCCGGCGACGGGGAGTTGTTTGTAATTCGCCCGGGGCTAGGGGAGAGCAGAGCTCTGTATTTGCCCAAAGGGGTCTGGGAAGGCGTAAACCCGCTTCTTTTGCCGGTGCTGGTCTTAAGGGTGCTCCGGCAGGCTGCCGGGCATCACGCCCAGGGGCAAATTCACCTGCGCTTTAAGCTGGAACCCGAGCACCTGGGGGAAGTGACGGTGCGTTTAATCTACCAGCAGGGCGAGGTGCACGCGCACTTCCTGGCCAGCAACATCCACGCGAAAGACGCCATTGAAAGCTCCCTTGCCCAGTTGCGGGAGGCGCTGGCCGGCCAAAACCTGCACCTGCAGAACGTTTCCGTGTCGCTGGGTCAGGAAGGGGGCCGTTTGCCTTACGGAGATCAGCAGCAGGCGGAGGCTCATTCCATCCGGCGGGAGAGCGGACCCGGCGGGTTCGCCGGCGACGGCGGTCTGCAGTCCGAGGAAAGAGCGGATCCCAGACCCGGCGCGCTGAACATGTTTATTTAAGGAAAAAAGGGGGGTCAGCAGTGGAAGTAGGTTCGGTGAACAATATCTACTTCAACCCGGAGGGCAAGGTCCATACGCCCAAACAGGAACTGGACAAGGACGCTTTCTTACAGATTCTGGTTGCCCAGTTGCGTTATCAGAATCCTTTGAGCCCCCAGGACAGCAACCAGTTCATTTCCCAGATCGTTGAAATGGCCACCATGGAACAGATCTTTAACCTGAGCAAGAACATGGAAATGCTCTTGCGCGCGCAGGAATTGTCCCTGACGGCCAGCCTGGTGGGCAGGCAGGTGACGGTGGTGGGCAAGGACGGCCAGAACGTGAGCGGAGCGGTGGAAAAAGTAACGATCAGCCAGGATGGAATTAAGCTGGTCATTAACGGTACACCTTATAATTACGATGCCGTGAAGGAGATCTGGGCGGAATGAACGTGAAGCTTGAAGGATTGCTGCCGCAAAAGATAGCTGCGCCAGATTTCCCGCCGGCTGCTTCCTCCCGGGGGAGCGGACGGGCAAAAGCCGGTTCTTTTCAAGAAGTGCTGGCCGGGGAACTGGGAAAAGAGGCGCTCAAAATCTCGGCGCACGCCGAAAAACGCCTGCAGGAGCGTAAGATTACTTTAAGTGCGGCGGATCTGGAAAAAATCAGCCGGGCTGTAGATCTCGCCGCGGCCAAGGGGGTGCGGGATTCGCTGATTATTTACGGCGACCTGGCGCTGGTGGCCAGCGTGAAGAACCGGACGGTGGTGACGGCCTTAAACAACGAGGCCGCCGCTGGGCGCGTCTTTACCAACATTGATGGGGCGATCGTCATTAAATAACGGCCGGACCGCAAGGGGGCCGGATAAGCCGCCGAACGACGGAGGCGGCCGACCAGGTTTAAGAGGCAAGGAGGATTTTAAAAAATGATTCAAGCCATCTACACCAGCCTGTCCGGGTTGCTCAACCACCGGACGCGGATGGATGTCGTAAGCAATAACATTGCTAATGTCAATACGCTGGGGTTTAAGGCAGCTCAGAGCAGCTTCCAGGATTCCCTTTACCGCACCGTGCGCGCTGGCGCGGCGCAGACGAACCCCGCCCAGGTGGGCATGGGCGTAACGCTGGCGGGCATCATCACCAATTTTGCCCAGGGCCCGCTGCAGCCCACGGGCCGGCCGCTGGATCTGGCCGTCAGCGGAAACGGGTTCTTTGGCGTCAAAAGGGAAGACGACACCGGCGCAGAAGGCATTTTTTACACCCGGGAAGGAGTCTTTTCCATTGACAAGGAAGGGTACCTGGTTAATTCCCAGGGTCTGCGGCTGGTGGACGAGAGCGAGACGGCCATCCAGCTGGACGTATCTGCGGATAAGTCCGTCGATACCATCAACATCTCCAGTTCAGGAAGGATTTCCGTCACGTACAGCGACGGCAGCACGGAGAACGACCAGGTCATCGGCCTGTTCAGTTTTACCAACCCCAACGGCCTGCTCAAGGTAGGGGGTAATCTGTTTGCCTATAACGAAGACGGCGAGGACCAACCGGCCGGGGAAAAGCTCTCCGGCCAGCCCGAGCAAAACGGCCTTGGTTCCGTGCTTTCCGGGTACCTGGAACTGGCCAATATCGACCTGGCCACGGAACTGGCCAACCTGATCGTCACCCAGCGCGGCTACGAGGCCAACGCCAGGGTCTTTACCACTTCCGACGAAGTGCTCCGGGAAACCATCGACTTAAAGCGCTGATCGCTTGTACGGGCAAAAAGCTGTTTAAAAACGTAAGAGCTCCGCCCAGGGCGAAATTTACACAGGAGGTAATTTAAAAAATGATTCGTTCGTTATTTTCCGGGGTTGCCGGAATGAAAAACCATCAGGTCCGCATGGACGTGATCGGCAATAACATTTCCAACGTGAATACCATCGGGTTCAAAAGCGGCCGGGTGAACTTCCAGGACACCCTCTACCAGATGCTGAAGAGCGCCGGCGCGTCAACCAACCCGGCGCAGGTGGGTCTAGGCACGTCGCTGGCCGGAATCAGCAACAACATGAACGCGGGAGGCCTGCAGTCCACGGGCCGCGTGCTGGACCTGGCCATCAACGGCAACGGCTTCTTCAAAGTAATTGATCCCGTAAGCGGAAAAGAATACTACACCAGGGACGGCGTGTTTTATATCGACCAGAATGGTTACGTGGTCAACTCCAGCGGCTACCGGCTGGTGGGGGAACTGCGAAATATTACGACTGTCCGCTCCGATGAGCCTTGCAGCCGGGTCCAGGTGGGTATAGATACTACTAGCCCCACGACGACTCTAATTTTGCAGGGAACCAGGGCAGACGGAACGTTGGGGACGCGGACCAATTTCACCATCGACACCGCCCAGAAAGCAGATATTAACGCGGGGGAGAGTTACAGTATTGCAACAGGGGGTACTACAACACTGGATTATTTTGGGTTTCAAAACAATGATGTTATCACCGTAACTTATACAAATAAATATACAGGTACTCAAATCAGTAAGAATATAACAATTGACGACGCTTCCAATCGGGATGTTGCATGGCTTAAATCACAGTTTGACGATGTAGGCGGTGGCGGAATAGTAGAAATGGTTTATACGGATACGGGTAGTGACGATAAAATCAACTTCAGGACAATTGATTGCGGTCCGAAGGTAAGCCTTTCCGTCACCGTCAAAGATAGTTCGGGAGCGCAAAGAGATAATGTCTTCACCGGCACCAATACAGATTTTGCTAGCGGGTACGCTGCCGCCACCGGTACCGGCGATGACGTTGATACGATCATCAGCAAGATTAACGCCCTGACTTCGGAGGTGGGGGTGGTAGCTTCCAAGGATACACAAAACAAACTTATCTTAAGAACCGTTGATACCAGTACGGATGCCACGCTGGAGGTCGGCGGCGACGCGGCGCCGTACCTGGATCTGCTTCCAGGTCTTCATCAGAACCCTGGCAATACTTACACGGGGCCGCTCCAGGTGCTCAACAGGCCCCCGGCGACCCTTAACATCAGCAACGAGGGCGTGATCACGGGCACGGACAGCAGCGGTAACATCCTGGAATGGGAGGACGGAACCGCCACCATCACCAATGCTGATTTCGCCCAGATTAACCTTTACACCTTTTCCAACCAGGACGGCCTCCAGAGGATCAACAAAAACCTGTTTGCGGAGAGTGTGAGCAGCGGCACTGCTAACCTGGGCAAGCCCGGTTCCGCCGGTTACGGCGCCATCGAGTCCGGCTACCTGGAGATGTCCAACGTGGATTTAACGGATGAGTTTACGAACATGATTACCACCCAGCGCGGCTACCAGGCCAGCGCCCGGATCATCACCGTTTCCGACACCATGCTGGAAGAATTGTTAAATCTGAAGCGCTAAGGCTTCTCCTGACATTGGCGCCGGGCCCGCGAAAAAACAGCTGTTTTAGGCAACACCTGCGCCCGGCGCCCACCTCCTTAAGCCTTAAATATAGAACGCAAACATAAAAATAAAAGCTGAATTGGTGGTAGAGTGAAAAATGCCTGTAGGCAAAGGAAAACAAAAGGAAAATCAAGAAAAGCCCCAGAAAAGCGGGGGCAAGCTCAAGCTGCTGGTTTTTTTACTGCTGGCGATTATCCTGGGGGGCGGGCTGGCTTACGGCGCCTTGCAGATTCTGAACCCACCGGAGGGGACAGAAGCCGCTTCTCCCCACCGGGAGGCGGAAAAGCTTGACCTGGGGGATAAGGTGGTTAACCTGGGCAACGGCGAATCCGGACGTTATTTAAGAGTGCGCGTCGTCCTGGAGTATCCCGCGGAAAAGAAATTAGCTGAAGAAGTTAAATCCAAGCAGCCTTTGCTGACCGAAAAAGTGCTTAATGTTTTCCGGACGAAAAGAGCGGAAGAAATCCTGCCCGTGGAAAACCAGGGCAAACTAAAAGAAGAAATCTTAAAAACGATCAATGAAAATCTTCAATTTGGGAAAGTAACGGAGGTTTATTTTATTGATTTTCTCGTTCAGTAACTTCAGCGAAATTAAAAAGTCAATGATTTCACCGCCGACAGCAAGGGGGAGGGGGCGGTGGATATGACGGAAGATGAAATCAAAGAATTTTTCAGCCGTTTAGAAGAAAAAAAGCCAGAAGTAAAAAAGGTACAGTTTCCCGAGCTGGTTCCCCCGCCGGGACTCGAGCGCCTGAAAATTGGCTTTGATTACCTGGAAAAAATTATCGTTTCGGTGGAAGCGCAACTGGGGCAGGCGACGCTTAAAATTAAAGATATTCTCGGCCTTGCCGAAGGCTCGGTGATTGAACTGGACCGGGCCGCGGGGGAGTCGGCGGATTTGCTGGTCAACCAGCAGCGTTTTGCGCGAGGTGAAGTGGTTGTAATCGGCAATAATTTTGGAATCCGGATCGACAGCATTTACGAAGCGGGTAAGATGTAAGGAGCAAAAATGGACAAAGAATTGTTTTGGGCGGCTGTTCGCCTCGTCCTTTCCCTGCCGCTGGTCATTGTTCTAGCCTACTTGACAATTAAGTACGGGCTGGCCAGGCGTCAATGGTTATTTCCAGGGGCGCGCCGGCGTATGCGGGTTCTTGAGCAGTTGTCTTTGGGGCCGCGGACGGGGCTCAGCCTGATTCAGGTGGGCAGGGAATATTTTTTAATTGCTTTTCACGACGGCAAAATAACCCTCGTCAAGGAATTTACGCAACTGCCTGAGGAACTGCCGGTGGTGGTTCCAGAAAGGGAAAATTACGGGAGAGAACAGTTTTTCCAGGAGAAGATTAACTTTTTCAGGCAAAAGTTTAAAAGAGGCCGTTAAAGAACGTGCAGAAAGTTATTTTGCTTGGCAAAGACATGAAACAGACTACCGCCATCGCTTTTCCTTGTGCAATTTTGGTTTTCCTTTTCCTTTGGCCCGGAAAAGTTTGGGCCCAGCCATTGCCGGGCATTGATTTGCGGATCACCCCCACGGAAAACCCGGCGCAGGTGGTCGATACCGTAAAGCTACTGGTGCTGCTGACGGTCCTGGCTCTGGCTCCGGCGTTTTTGGTCATGGTCACCAGCTTTACGCGCATTGTTATCGTCTTATCCATCTTGCGCAGCGCCTTAGGGATCCCCCAAACGCCGCCCAACCAATTATTGATTGGCCTGGCCTTGTTTTTGACGTTTTTTATCATGGCGCCGGTCTTCCGGCAAATCAATGAGCAGGCCCTGCAGCCTTATTTAAATAATCAACTGACTCAGGAGCAGGCCTGGGAGGCGGCGGCCCGGCCCCTTCGCGACTTTATGTTGAGGCAAACCAGGGAAAAGGATCTGGCGCTTTTTGTCACGCTTTCCAAAATGCCCAGACCGCGCAATCCCGACGATTTGCCTTTGACGACGGTGGTGCCGGCATTTGTGATCAGCGAGCTGAAAACGGCCTTCCAAATGGGGTTTTTGTTGTACGTTCCATTTTTAATTATCGATATGGTCGTGGCCAGCGCACTCATGTCGATGGGCATGTTTATGCTGCCCCCGGTAATGATTTCGCTGCCTTTTAAAATTTTGCTTTTCGTGATGGTTGACGGCTGGTATCTGGTGGTGAAATCGCTGGTGGAGAGTTTTCGTTAAGTGAGGAGGGGGGAAGGCGGTATTACAGACACCTTGGTTATCCAAATTGCCCGGGAGGCGATCTGGCACGTGCTTCTTCTTTCACTGCCCGTGCTGGGAGTTTCCCTGCTGGTGGGGCTGGTGATCAGCATCTTGCAGGCAACCACCCAGGTGCAGGAACAAAGTCTCACCTTTGTGCCGAAAATATTTGCTGTTTTCGTGACCCTGGCCGTGCTTGCGCCGTGGCTGGTGAAGGTGATGCTCAACTTTACCACCCGCCTTTACGCCAGGCTGCCGTCAATTCTGCAATAAGGGCCGCGGATGGGGGGAGCAGTTTTTGCTTAACTATGAACAGGCAGCAGCTTTTTTACTCGTCTTTACCAGGGTAAGCGCTTTTTTGGCGGCCGGCCCGCTGTTCTGGCTGCCCAATATCCCTCGCCTGGCCAAAGTAGGGTTCGCTTTTGTGCTGACGGTTTTGCTTTTTCCCGTGCTCGACATTCCTCTTGCGGATTTCTCCGGAGGGCCGGGGGGTTACGGCCTGGCCATCGCGCAGGAAGCCTGTGTGGGCCTTGTTTTGGGCTTTATTTGCAGCCTGGTTTTTCATAGTTTGACCATCGCCGGGCAGCTGATGGATGTTCAAATGGGGTTTTTTATGTCCTATATCTTTGATCCCACTACCGGTGCGCAGGCAACAATTGCCTCCAGATTTCTCTTTTTCCTGGGGATGGTGCTTTTTCTCACCCTGGACGGCCACCACGTGATGCTGGCCGGCCTGGCCAGAAGCTATGATATCGTACCGGCACTGGGCGCTGCTTTAAAAGGATCGGCGGCGATGTCCGGGATTCGCCTTTTTGCCCAGATTATTGCCCTGGCGGTGCAGATCGCCGCGCCGGTAATCGCCGTAGTGTTGATTATCGATATTTGCCTGGGGATTTTAGGCCGTACGTCGCCCGAGATGAATATTTTCATGCTCGGTTTTCCGGTGAAAGTGGGATTGGGAATTTTTATTTTAAGTATGCTGGTTCCTTTAATGGGCGTGGTTTTTCGCGCTCTGGTCAATATGCTCGAGCGCAACTTGTTGATCATCTTGAAGGGATTGGCTTGATTTATGGCTTACCGCGATTCGGCCCAGCAAAAAACGGAAGCGCCTACCCCCCGGCGTTTGCAGGAGGCCAGGCGCAAAGGGCAGGTGGCCAAGAGCCGCGATTTCTCGGCGGCGGTTGTGCTCATGGTCGCCGTCTTGCTGGGTTTTTTAATGCTCAACACGGCGTTAAAGGATGCTGAACGCAGCCTGCACTGGTATTTTAGCAATAGTTTTCGTTTCGGTCTTGATGAGCAGCATTTATGGCGGGTAATATTTAATTTTTTAGGGTCTGTGGCCATTCTGTTTTTGCCGTACATCATTCTTCTGCTGGGTTCGGCGCTGGCCGTCCATTTGTTCCAGACTGGTTTTATCTTTGCCCCGGACGTGATCAGTCCTTCCCTGGAAAGATTAAATCCAATCAATGGCCTGCGGCGGATTTTCAGCCTGCGCAGCCTGGTGGAACTGACGAAAAGCCTTTTGAAAGTGATTCTTGTGGCTGTCGTCAGCTTTTCTGTGGTGAAGTCTTATCTGCCGGTCCTGTTGCTGCTTTTTAATCATGTTCCGGGCACAGCTTTCAGTATCGTGGCGAAGGTTTTTTTAAATGTGTTCGCGGCGGCCGGGGGCGCCTATCTGGTCCTGTCGTTAGCAGATCTTTTTTACCAGCGCTGGGAGTATATGCGGGGGCTGCGCATGACCAGGCAGGAAGTTAAAGAAGAGTTGAAACATACGGAAGGCGACCCCCTGATTAAATCCTGGCAGCGCCGCCGCCAGCGGCAAATTGCCATGAACCTCATTCGCACCGAAGTGCCGCGGGCGACGGTGGTGGTGACTAACCCCATCCACCTGGCTGTCGCCCTGCGTTACGAGGAAAACGAAATGGAAGCTCCTGTGGTAACAGCCAAGGGCGCCGGCGATCTTGCCTGGCAAATCAGAAAAATAGCCGCCGAAAATGATGTTCCGGTAATCACCAATCCGGAAGTGGCCCGCGTTCTTTATTACCAGGTGGAAGTCGGGCAGCAAATCCCGGTAGAGCTATACCAGGCCGTGGCCGAGATATTGGCCTTCGTGTATCGGCTGCAAGGGAGCAAAAGGCGGGTGGTTTAGGAGCGAGGTCTGCTATTAGTTTAGTCCGGCCGGCCTTGAGCACCGGAGCGGCGCCGGATTTAAAACGGCCCGGGGAATATTTTGAGATAGGAGGCACTTGGCGACAATGCCTACCCCAATGCAGGCGCAAATACGCAAACGCGTCAAAGCGCATACCGACCTGGCCATCGCCGGCCTGATCGTCGGCATCGTGCTTATGATCATCTTTCCCATGCCCCCGCTGGCGCTGGACGTCCTGCTTTCCATCAGCATCACGCTGGGCCTGGTGATTCTTTTGATCACCATGTTTACCACTGAGCCCCTGCAGTTTTCCGTATTCCCGGCGCTTTTGCTGGTGACCACCCTTTACCGCCTGGCTTTGAATATTTCCTCGACCCGGCTGATCCTGGGCCAGGCCTACGCCGGCAAGGTGATCGACGCCTTCGGTCACGTTGTGGTCGGCAGCAGCTATATAGTCGGGTTTATTGTCTTTATCATCATCACCGTGATCCAGTTTGTGGTCATCACCAGCGGAGCCGGCCGGGTGGCCGAGGTGGCGGCCCGCTTCACGCTGGACGCCATGCCCGGAAAACAGATGAGTATCGACGCGGAGTTTAACGCCGGCCTGATCAGCGAACCCGAAGCCAGGGAAAAAAGGCGCCGTCTGCAGCGGGAAGCGGACTTTTTTGGCGCCATGGACGGGGCCAGCAAGTTTGTGCGCGGCGACGCCATTGCCGGGGTGATTATCACGCTAATTAACATTATCGGCGGCCTGGCCATCGGCACTTTGCAAAAAGGGATGCCCGTGTCGGAAGCTTTACGGACCTACACGATCCTTACCATCGGCGACGGGTTGGTCACCCAGGTGCCGGCCGTGTTGATTTCTACGGCGGCAGGCATCCTGGTGACCCGGGCCACTTCCGATGCCAATTTCGGCACGGAGCTGTCCCGCCAGTTTACCGCCTTTCCGAAAATACTTTTTCTGGTGGCAGGAGTTTTATTTCTCCTCGCCCTGTTTCCTGCCATGCCCCACCTGGTTTTTTTGGCCCTGGCGGCGGGGACGGGCCTGGTCGGCTACAATTTAAGCCGGAGCAAGCAGCGTTACGAGCTTGCCCGGCAGGAAGCCCTGGTCAAGCGGCAGATGCAGGAGAAAAGCAAGCAGCCGGAAAATGTGACGACGTATTTTCAGGTGGACCCCCTCCAGATTGAAATTGGCTACAACCTCATTCCCCTTACCGATGAAAGCCAGGGGGGCGATTTGCTGGCCCGCCTGGCGGCGGTGCGCCGGCAGTGCGCGGTAGAACTGGGTATTTACGTGCGGCCCATCCGGATCAGGGACAATTTGAGCCTGCCTCCGAATGCCTACGTGTTTAGGCTCCGCGGGGAGCAGGGTGCTTCCGGCGAACTGCTGCCCGGCTATTATCTGGCCATGGACCCCTCCGGGCAGGTGCAGGATGTACCGGGGATTCCCACCAAAGAGCCGACCTTTGGCCTGTCGGCCTGGTGGGTACCTGCCAGCGAACGGGAAAGGTTGGAGATGGCCGGTTTTACGGTGGTCGATCTCTCTACCGTTTTGGTCACGCACCTGACCGAATTCATCAAGGCAAACGCCCACGTGCTCTTGGGGCGGCAGGAGGTAAAGGAGCTGCTGGAAGCCGTAAAAGAAAAGGATCCCGCGGTTGTTGAAGAGCTCACCCCCGATTTATTATCCCTGGGGGAGATCCAGAAGGTGCTGCAAAATCTGTTAAAAGAAGGCATTCCCCTGCGCGACTTGGTTACTATTCTGGAAGCCCTGGCCGACGGAGCCCGGATCTCCAAAGACGTGGATTTTTTGACCGAGTACGTACGCGCCGCCCTGGCCCGGACGATCACCCGGCTTTTCCTTGGCGCGCAGAATAAGCTGGAGGTAATTACTCTTCATCCCAGGCTGGAACAATTAATTGTTGATTCTCTCCAGCAAACTCAAATGGGTTCTTACCCGGTCCTGGAGCCTAGCCTGGCGCGGCAGATTTTAGAAAAGGTGAAGGCGGCTTATGAAAAAATGGTGCAGCGAACTGGCAGGGCGGTCCTTTTGTGTTCTCCGCGGACAAGATTGCCCTTCCGCAAATTTACGGAACGTTACCTGCCGGGTCTGGTGATCTTATCATTAAATGAGATTGCGCCGAATATAGAAGTAGAGGTGGTTGGGACGGTGAATATGGAGTCATGAAGATTAAAAAGTATATCGTCCGGGAAATGAATGAGGCCATGCAGCTGATTAGAGAAGATTTAGGCCCGGAAGCGGTGATTATCAGCAGTTATCCGCTGCCGAGAAGAAGTTTGAAGGACTTTTTCGGTCCGCGCCAGCTGGAGGTTACGGCTGCCGTGGACGATGACCAGGGCCTTGGAGCGAAAAAGTTTTCGTTAGACGGCGGACAAAAACGGCTCATCCCTTGCGCAGGCTCTGACCTGCCGGCTCCTCAGAAAGAATATGGTCAAAAATTTCATCTTATTTTAAAACAGAGGGAGTTTACTATGAATTATCTAGAAGCCTGGCGGAAACGCCTTTTGAATATGGATGTGGAAGAAAAAGTCATTGACCTCCTTCTTCAGGATCTAAAAAATGAAGTTCCGGAAACCGGCGACCTCGACCCCGACGAGTACGTTGGATTAGTAATGAAAAGAAAAGCAACTTCGCTCGTGGAATCTGTTTATGGCAAAGAACCAAATAGTTCGCTTTACGTATTTGTCGGACCTACCGGGGTGGGAAAAACGTTTACCCTTGCTAAGCTGGCCACCAGGCTGGCGGCGTTTGAACAAAAAAGGGTGGCCCTGATCAGCGTTTCCCCCAGCCCCTGGCACGCGGTAGAAGAACTCAAAGCGTTAACGCAGCTGGCCAAAGCTCCTGTGGAAGCGGCGACGACTCCAGCGGAGCTGGCGGCGGCGGTGCACAACCACCAGGATAAAGAGATGATTCTCGTGGACACGGCAGGCATCCCTTCGAAAAATGCCGCGCAGATGTTGAGACTGAAAAGTTTTTTGGATGTCCTCGACCAGCCTAAGGATGTTTTTCTGGTCTTAAGTTGTGCGACCAAAAACAGGGATCTTTACCAGGTAATCTCTGATTTTAACCGGCTGGATTTTTCCCAAATGATCTTTACCAAGCTGGATGAAACCCAGACTTACGGTTCATTGCTGAACGCCGTTTGCTATACGGGGAAGCCCGTTTCTTACCTTGCCTGCGGTTTAACTATACCGGATGATCTCTGGCCGGTGGAACCGCGCAAGCTGGCCGAGATGCTGCTTAAGGGAGCCCAGGAGGTTCATGAGCGCGCTTTTGAAATTAAACTCTGAGCGAGGCAATCAACGGGGAGCAAGAGTAATCGCCGTCACGAGCGGCAAGGGTGGAGTCGGCAAAACAAGTCTGGTGGTAAACCTGTCTTTGGCCCTGGCCCGCCTGGGCAGGCGGGTAGTCATTCTAGACGCCGACCTGGGTCTGGCCAACGTAGAAGTTTTAATGGGCGTGACACCCCTTTTTACCCTCTATGACTGCTTGTACGGAACGAAAGAAATTGATGAAATATTAACACCCGCTCCTTTAGGAGTGCAGATTGTTTCCGGCGGTTCAGGATTTTTGGAGCTGGCCAACCTGAACAGCCGGCAGCAGCAAAAAATTATTGATGCGCTGGTTTTTTTCGAAGAAGCGGATTTTGTCCTGATTGATACCGGGGCGGGAATTTCCCGAAACGTGTTGGGGTTTGTCGCAGCGGCGGAAGAGGTAATTGTTATGATTACCCCGGAGCCCACTTCTCTGACCGATGCCTATAGTCTGATTAAGATCTTATCGAAATTTCAGGTTCACCGGCAGGTTCTGCTGGTGGTGAACCGCGCCGAGCACGAACGAGAAGCGGCTGCTGCCGCGCAGAGAATTTCGGCGGTGGCCAACCGTTTTTTGGAGATTGAACTAGTTCACCTTGGCTCCATATATGAACACAGGGCGGTAACCAGAGCGGTCAAAAGGCAGCAGCCATTTATCCTCTTTGAGCCGCAAAGCCCGCCGGCCGCGAATATCGGGCTGATTGCCCGGCGCCTGGTGGACGGTTGCCCGCCTGTTCGGCAAGAGAGCGCTTTTCAAGGGTTTTTGCAAAGAATAATGCGTTTTTTCCGTTAGGGTGATTTTTCTTGGCTGTTTTCCCCGAACTTAAAATAAGAAAAAAAATTATGGTCGCCCGCAGGGGAGAAAAGCAATGGTTTTTGTCTACCATTCAGGATATTAAAAACGGTGAATTGTTCATTGAGATTCCACGCCAGAAAGAAAACGCTTTGATTCTATACCCGGGCGAAGAGGTGGAGGTAAAATTTACCGCGGAAGGCGCCAGTTATCTCTTTACCACCCGTTGCCTGGGGAAAAAGACCGACCGGATCCCGTTGTTTCGCCTGACGCCGCCGGAAAACATTCAGCGCATCCAGCAGCGCCAGTTCGTCCGTTTTCCGGTGGCGCTTCCGGTGCTTTACGCGCCGCTGCCGGAAAAAGATCACCGTTCTAAGTACAAAAAGGCGGTGAGTGTTGACTTAAGCGGCGGCGGCATCCGCCTGGCGGTGAAGGAGCAAATCCCGGAAGGCGCTTTATTGCACTTAAAGTTTTCATTGCCCCTTAAAAAGGGGGCCAGGGAAATATCTACCGCGGGGAGGGTTGTCCGCCAGTATCCGGTGGAACCGGAAGGTTCGGCAACCTTCCAGGTGGCTATTGAATTTCTGGGGTTGAGTCGGACGGAACAGGATTCCATCGTCAGTTTTGTTTTTCGCCAGATGCTTGCACGAAAACATTTGCGGCCCTAGCCCGCCAACGGGAAGTGATGGCAGTGTCCACAGGACAGCTTTGGAGCCAGTACCAAAAGACGAAGAGTGAAGAATTAAGGCAGCAGCTGGTAATTTCCTACCTCTGGCTCGTCAAGTACCTGGCGGGGCGTCTGGCGGTGCGCCTGCCCGCGGCGATCAACCAGGAAGACCTGGAAAGCTGCGGCGTGCTGGGCCTGTTGGAAGCGATTGACAAATTTGACCCCGCCATGGGACGGGATTTTGAGAGTTACGCCTACATGCGCATCAGGGGCGCGATGCTAGACGAACTGCGCCGGGTGAACTGGATCCCGCGAACGATCTGGCAAAAACTGCAGGCAGTTAGGGCAGCGCGGGAGAAGCTGGAGAATTGCCTGGGCGAAGCCGTTACCGAGGAAGCGATCGCCCGGGAAGTAGGCTGGGAAGTTACGGAAGTGCGGCGTTTGGATGCCCATTCACGCAGAGTCTACGCCGTTTCTCTGGATGAAATGGCCACCACAGCAAGCGGTGAAACAGTTCGCCTGGGGGATATCATTTCGGACGAAACGAGCCCGGACCCGTTGGAGCTGGTTACTGAAGAGGACAACCGGCACTTGCTGGTGAAGGCAATTGAAAGTCTAAATGAAAAGGACAGGCTCGTTCTTTCCCTGTATTACCAGAAGGGTCTCACCTTGCGGGAAATAGGTGAGATCCTGGAGGTTTCGGAATCGCGTGTCTGCCAGTTGCACGCCCGGGCAATCAACAAGCTGCGCAAAAAGCTCAAGGAGTTATTCTGGGAGGAATAAGGGATCGTTATAAGTTAAAAAAGGAGGGGCAAGAAATGATCAGAGGGATCTATTCCGCCGGGGCGGGAATGGGTGTGGAGCAGGCCCGTTTAGACGCATTTTCCAATAATCTAGTGAACGCGACGACCAACGGGTATAAAAAAGATAGAATGGTGCAATCGCCTTTCCCCCAGCTTTTCTTAGTGTTTAAACAGCAAGCTACAAGCGGTAATTTCCCTTCCCGCTGGAAACAGGTCGGCCGCACCAACCAGGGAGCGGCCATAAACCGGGCGGTTACCGACTTCTCACCGGGCTTACTGCAGGAGACGGGCGAATTTTACCACCTGGCCTTAGAGAACCAGCACTGTTTTTTTGTGGTCAGCTTACCTACCCCACAAGAGCCTTTTCGGGAGTTGTACACCAGGGACGGCGCTTTTACTGTCGATGGTGAAGGTTACCTGGTTACCCTGCGGGGGGAAAGAGTGCTGGGTGAAAACGGATCCATTTACATCGGCGAGGAGAAATTTTCCGTAACCGGCGAGGGCGTTATCCAGACCGCCGGGCGGGGAGCGATCGACAGGCTGCGTCTGGTGGAATTCGCGGATCTAACGGTTCTCAACAAGACGGGGGATAATTTGTTTGTTTCCCCGGCGGGCGCGGCGGTTCCGGCTGCCAACCCGGGCGTGAGGCAGGGTTTTTTGGAGCAATCGAACGTGCACGTTGCTGCCGAGATAGTCAATATGATCGCCGTTGTTAGAGCTTATGAAGCAAACTCCCGGGTTTTGCAGGCACATAACGATTTGCTCGGCCTGGCGGTGAACCAGGTTGGGAGTTTGAAGTAGATTTTAAAAGCTGACTCTTCGGGAGGGGTATTTAAGATGTTGCGCACGATCGACAACGGCCGCACGGGGGTAATTGCCCAGCAGATGCGGCTGGATACCGTCGCCAACAACCTGGCCAACGTAAACACAACGGCCTTTAAAAAACAAGAGGTAACCTTTGCCGACCTGCTCTATCAGGAGATTAACGCCGCCGGGCGCCCGGTGGAAAGAACGGGGGTTTCTGTCAGCCCTTCCCACGGTGCAGGCGTGAAGGCGGCCGCCTTGCCCAGGATTTTTTCGGACGGAGCGCAAATTGTGACAGGGCGCATGCTGGATGTAGCCATTGCGGGCGAAGGATTTTTAAGAGTGGAATTGCCTGCCGGGGGATACGCCTATACGCGCAACGGCCGGCTCCAGGTAAGCTCAACCGGTCGCCTGACCGACGAAAACGGCCACCCGCTCGCCCCGTCGATGGTGATCCCGGAAAATTGCCGGGAGGTAACCATCGGGTTCGACGGAAAGATCCTGGTTCACGATGAGAGCGGGGCGACCGAGGAAGTCGGGCGCCTGTTCCTGTACAAATTTTTTAATCCCGGCGGCCTGCGCGCCTATGGAAAAAATCTTTATGTTCCTACGGAGGCCAGCGGGGAACCGCAGGCGGGGGAGCCGGGGTCGGACGGGTTTGGCGTTTTGCGGCCGGGTTGCCTGGAGGCTTCAAACGTCGAACTTGCCCAGGAGATGGCCAATCTGCTCGTGGCGCAGCGGATTTATCAGCTCAGCCTGCGGATTATCCAAAGCGCGGAGGAGATGTGGAACCAGGTCAATAACTTGAGAAAGTAGCGTAGGGGCGTGAAGGACGCTGTTTGAAGATAAACTGGAAATACAGGTAGGTATTGCCGATTATAAAATTGCCAGGAACCCCGGCCGCCTGGTTACTCTCGGGCTGGGGTCCTGCGTGGGTGTCAGTCTTTACGATCCTTTAACCAGGATTGGCGGTTTGCTTCACCTGATGCTGCCCGACAGCACGCAGTTTAATAACGTCACCAAACCGGCCAAGTTTGCCGACTTGGGCATTCCGCTTCTGATCAGGGAACTGGAAAAAAAGGGGGCCTCAGGCAGACAACTGCAGGCTAAACTGGTCGGCGGCGCGCAGATGTTTTCCGGACTGGACGATTCGATGGTTTTAAATATCGGGCTGCGCAATGTGGAAAAAACACGCTCTATCTTAAGGGAGTTGGGGATTAAAATTTTAGCTGAAGAAGTGGGCGGGAATAAAGGGCGCACGATGATTCTGGATACAGCCGACGGGAAAGTAATCGTGCGCATGTTGGGCAACGTCCAAAAGGTGATCTGACGATGGATTTTGAGGAGTTTAAACAAAAAATGCGGCGGGCTTACGGCCTGGATTTGAACAGTTATAAAGAGAATCAGCTGCGCCGCCGGCTGACGGGTTACCTGGCCAGGCAGAATTTGCCCGGCTTTGCTGCGCTGTTCGCCAGGCTGCAAAGTGAACGCAAGGCATACGAGGATTTTTTGGACTTTTTAACCATCAACGTCTCCGAGTTCTTTCGCGACCCGGCCCGGTGGGTGGAGCTGCAGAAACAGATTCTTCCCGAACTGCTGGACGGCAAGCAAACCTTAAAGATCTGGAGCGCGGCCTGCTCCAACGGAGCCGAGGCCTACTCACTGGCGATTATTTTAAAGGAACTCACCCCTTCGCGCCGCCATCACCTGCTGGCCACGGACATTGACAAGAACATCCTGGAGCAAGCGCGGCAGGGGGTTTACAACGCGGACGCGGTTCGCCACGTCAGCCCGGAGCGCTTAAGCAGATTTTTTGAGCGCGCCGGAAATAGTTTTATAATTAAAGAGGAAATTAAAAAAATGGTTGCCTTCCGCCAGCACGATCTCTTAATCCAGCCTTTTGAGAGCGGTTACGATCTGATCTTATGCAGAAATGTGAGCATCTATTTCACGCGCGCCGCCCAGGACCAACTGAACAGCAAATTGGCGCAGAGTCTGACCAAAGGGGGATTTTTATTCGTGGGAGGCAGCGAGATGATTTTTAATTATAAAGAGCTGGGCCTGGAAAGGGTTAAAACCAACTTTTATAAAAAAATAAAGGATTTTCAGGAGGTGCGGAAGTGAGCCGCGGGGAGTTGTCCGCAAACGAGCTGGACGCGCTGCAGGAAATCAGCAACATCGGCATGGGTAACGCAGTTACCTCTTTAGCCCAGTTAATTAACCGGCGGGTGGATATGCGCGTACCCCGCGCCTACTTTCTCTCCCTGGAAGAGATCGTAACCGTGGTTGGCGGGTACGAAGAGCTGGTGGCGTGCATCAGCCTGCGTTTGCTTGGCGACGCGCCCGGCATAATCCTTTACCTCTTTGACGAAAAGAGCGTTTACCGGCTGGTGGATTTACTCCTGGGCCTGCCTTCCGGTACAACGAGCGTCCTTGACGAAATGGGCCAGTCCGCCGCCATGGAGGTGGGCAATGTGCTGACCGGTTCTTTTGTCAGCGCCATCAGTCAAATGACCGGCCTGCACATGATTACGGCGGTGCCGTTGTTTGCTTACGACATGCTCGGGGCGGTTTTATCCTCCTTAATGGTGGCCGCCGGGCGGGTGGAAGACAGCGTCCTGGTCATTGAAACCGAACTTTTTCCCCACCAGGACGATCACATAAAGGGCCATTTTTTCCTGCTCATGGAGCCGGATTCAGTCGGGCGGCTAATGTCGGCGTTAGGATTATCCAGATCATGAAATGGACAAGGAGGAATTTGGCTTGGGCAAAAAGATCTTGATTGTTGATGACGCTGCTTTTATGCGGATGATGATTAAAAACATTGTCACCAAATACGGATACGAAGTGGTCGGGGAAGCGGAAAACGGCAAGCAGGCGGTGGCCCTCTATGCAGATTTAAAGCCGGATCTGGTCACCATGGACATCACCATGCCCGAGATGGACGGCATAGAGAGTGTGCGGGCCATTCGGGCGCTGGATCAAAACGCCAACATCATTATGATTAGCGCGATGGGGCAGCAGGCTATGGTGATGGACGCCATTCAGGCCGGGGCGAAAGACTTTATCGTCAAGCCCTTTCAACAGGAGCGCGTAGTGCAGGCGATCGAAAGGGTATTAAACCGGCCCCTAGGCAGGTAGAGAAGAGGGGGCGGTACTTTGCAGGAAGTTTTATCGCAGCAGGAAATTGATTCGCTCCTGGCCGCGCTTACCAGCGGAGACCTGAAAGTAGATGAAATCAAGCGCGACCAGGTTCAGGCAGTTCGTCCTTACGACTTCCGCCGTCCGAACAAGTTTTCCAAGGAGCACCTGCGCACGCTGGAAATGCTTCACCAGCATTTTGCGCGGCTTCTTTCCACTTTTTTGTCTGGTTACCTGCATGTTTCTGTAAATGTGGAAGTCGCTTCTGTGGGGCAGATGATTTTTGAAGAGTTCACTCGCTCGCTGCCCAGTCCCAGCATACTGATCGTCTTTGGTTTAAAACCCCTGGAAGGCCCGGCTATCCTGGAAATAAATGAACAGGTTATTTATCCCATGATCGACCTCCTTTTCGGCGGTCACGGGACGAGCGCCATCGGCGACCGGGAACCCACCGACATAGAACTTACCGTCATCCGGCGCTTGGGGGCGCGTATTTTGGAAAATTTAGGCACCTCCTGGCAGGATTTTTACCAGGTTACGCCGGAAATTCAGGGAATTGAAACCAATCCCAGGATGCAGCAATTCTATGCGCCCAACGAGGTTGTGGCCCTGATTACCTTTGCCATCAGTTTAAATGAAGAGGAAAGGGGTTTAATCAACCTTTGCCTGCCGTACCTGTTGCTGGAGCCCTTGATTTCGCAGCTTTCCGTGCGGCAGCAATTTGTCCGGCGGGTGGGGACCCCCCGGCCGGAGGACGTTCGCTGGCTGCAAAGCTGGCTGGGGTTGGCGCGGGTTAATTTAAAGGTTACCCTGGGCGAATCAGAAATAACCGTAAAAGATATGCTTAGCTTGGAGGTCGGTGATGTTTTAATCCTGGATCGCCGCTATGACCAGGATCTTCAGTTATATGTGGAAGACGAGTTCAAGTTTTATGTCCAGGCGGGAAGAGTGGGCAAAAATCTCGCCGTCCAGGTGACATCATTAGTTGAGGAGGAAAAAAGGGATGTCTGATCGCAACATGCTAAGTCAGGAAGAAATAGACGCCCTTTTGAGGGCGGCAAAAGACGTTCCCGACGGGCAGGACGAACAAGACCCGGAAGAAATGGAAAAAGCGAAGGAAGTTCCTGGGACGGACGAGGAAGCTCCTCTGCCGGACCTCACGCAGGCCGAAAAAGATGCGTTAGGAGAAATCGGCAACATTTCTATGGGAACGGCAGCGACCACTCTTTCGGAACTGTTGCGGCAAAAAGTGATCATTACCAGCCCAAAGGTGACTACTTGTCTACAAAAAGATCTGTTTGCCAGTTTCCAGGTCCCGTATATTCTCATCCAGGTGGACTTTAAAACAGGTTTGCAGGGATTTAACGTCTTGATTATCAAGACCAAAGATGCGGCCGTAATTGCCGATCTCATGCTTGGCGGGGACGGCACACGGCCCGCCGAGGGAATTTCAGAAATGGAATTAAGCGCCGCTTCCGAGGCAATGAACCAGATGATCGGCGCGGCCTCTACTTCTTTGTCGACCATCTTCAAGCGCACTATAAACATTTCCCCGCCGGTGACTACTGTTTTGGAGGTCACCGACGGAGCAAAGGATTACCGCCTGCCGGCAAGAGATCCCATTGTGGCGGTAAGTTTTAAAATGACGGTGGGAGAGTTGCTGGATACCGAGATCATGCAAATAATGAGCATTGAAACGGCCAGGCAAGAAGCCAATTTATTGCTCGGACAACTGACCGGCGCGAAGGCGGCCGCGGATGCGGGCGAGCCGGCGCTGAGGGAAGAGTTGCCCGGGGAGCGGGAGAAAGCGTCCCGGCCGGAAGACGAAGAAGCGCCGCAAGCAGTGCAAAAAGCAGCCCAAAGCGCCTGGGAGGAAGCTGCGGCGAGCACGCTGGAGCGGGACAAGGCTTCTTTTTTCGCCCAGCGGCCTTTCGCCGTGACTGGTCCTCTCCTTACGGAGGCCGAACAGCAAAGGCTGGAATTGCTGCTCGACATCCCCTTGAAGGTAAGCGTTATCCTGGGCCGGACGAAGCGGCCGCTTAAAGAGGTGCTCAGCCTCACCCCGGGCGCCATCGTGGAGCTTTCCTCCCAGGTAAACGAGCCCGTGGAAATACTGGTTAACGGAACGCTCATCGCCCGCGGGGAGGTAGTGGTGGTAAACGAAAACTTTGGCGTGCGCATTACCAATATCATTAGCCCCCGGGAGAGAATCCAACAGCTAGGAGGCAGCTTTTCCCACTAGCCGGCCGGGGGCTGCTTACCTTTGACTTTTCTTTGCGTTATGGTATGTTAATATTAATTTTAGTGTGTTAAAATGAAAGTACTTTGAACTGGAGAGTAATTTTCATGTGGACGGAAGAGATGGCGGGCGCGGCGGTGCTGGTGGGCGGGGAAAGCCGTCGGATGGGTTGCAATAAAGCCTTTTTGAAATTAGGCCAGGATAATCTGGTGGAAAGCATTGCCCTAAAACTAAAAACTCTTTTTCATGATGTGTTTCTAGTGGGCAGCGACCCGGCGCCTTACTCTTCGCTGGGGCTGCCGGTAGTTGCCGATATCTACAAAGGGTGCGGACCCCTGGCGGGAATTCACGCCGCTCTGCAGGCGACGACCAGGCCTTACCTGTTTGTTACCGCCTGCGATATGCCGTTTTTAGATTTAAAAATGGTTTCTTTTCTGGTCGCGGGCGCCTGGGGTTATGATGCCGTGGTGCCGAAAATAGGTGAATATCTGGAGCCCTTGTGCGCCGTTTACGGGAAAGCCTGCCTGCCGGCGGCGGAAGCAAACTTAAGGCGCGGTCAAGGGAAGATCACGGACATCTTTCCAAAAGTGCGGGTCAAGTATGTTGAGTTAAAGGAGCTGCGGCGTTTTGATGTGGAGAAAGCCTTTTTCAACATCAACACGCCAAAAGACATGAAAAAGGCATGGAAGCTCAAAAAGTCTGGAGCTCATCGGCGAGGGTCAGTCATTGAACGGGGTTAATCCTTTTCACCTGTTGCTTCCCCGGCTTTACGTGCCGTCAGTTTTGGAGATCGATCTTGACCTGCTTAGCCGGCAGGGAATTTGCGGGATCATGCTGGATCTGGACAACACTATCGCGAAAAGGGACCAGGAAAGCTTTTCCGCGGAAGTCGTCCGCTGGATACAGGAAGTGAAACAAAGGAACTTTAAAGCCTGCATAATTTCTAACAACCGGCCCAAACGGGTGCACGCGCTGGCGCAAGAACTTAGCCTGCCCGCCGTTTGCCGGGCTGTAAAACCCCTGCGGGCGCCTTTTCGACGGGCGTTGGTGATGCTGGGAACGGCTCCGGAGCAAACAGCAATCGTCGGGGACCAGATTTTTACCGATATTCTAGGCGGAAATTGCCTGGGCCTGTATACCATTCTAGTCGCCCCCCTGCCGGGCAAGGAATTCTGGGCCACGCGCCTGATTAACCGGCAGCTGGAAAAGCTTGTTCTGTGGTGGATCAAGAAAAAATTAAGGTGAAGAAAAATTGCAGGTAAAAATCAAAGGGACAACAAAAATTTGCGGCCTGTTCGGCTATCCCGTGGAGCACTCTTTTTCGCCCGCCATGCAAAATGCGGCTTTTTCTTCTTTATTGCTTGATTTTGTATACGTGCCTTTTACGGTGGCTCCGGGGGATTTGGCGCAGGCCGTGCGCGCTGTTCGAGCCTTAAACCTGGTCGGGGTGAACGTGACGGTTCCCCATAAGGAAAAGGTTCTCCCTTTTCTCGACGAGTTGACCCCGGAAGCGCAATTAACCGGGGCCGTGAACACAATTGTCCATATTGAGGGCCGGCTGGTTGGCCACAACACGGACGGCGCGGGTTTTTTGCGCGCCCTGCGGGAGGAGGCGGGATTTTCGCCGGCGGGGAAGAACGTGCTTGTCCTCGGTGCCGGGGGCGCGGCGCGGGCGGTGGCGGTGGCTCTTGCCGGCGCGGGAGCGCAGGAAATAAGCATTGCCAACCGTACGGCACAAAGGGCCCAAGAGCTGGCCCGGGAATTAAATGAGCGCACGCCGGCGAAAGCCAGGGCCATTTTCTGGTCGGCCCGGCATTTGGGCGAAGTCCTCGGCAATGTTCAGCTAATTGTGCAGACCACCCCGGTCGGCATGACTCCTGGCCGGGAACAATGTCCTTCCTTTCCGTTTCACTGTCTTGGCCGGGAACATTTGGTGTGCGATTTAATTTACAACCCGCCGATGACCAAATTTTTAGAGCGGGCGCGGGAAGCCGGGGCCGCAGTATCCAGCGGCCTGGGCATGCTCTTGCACCAGGGGGCCCTGGCCTTTGAGCTCTGGACGGGGAAAAACGCCCCGCTTGAGGTCATGCGGCGGGCCCTTCTTGAGCAGCTCCAGGAAAGATAGAAAGTTTTTCTTGGTTATGATCATACCTTAGCAAACCTCACCTGGCGTTCGTGAAAGCGCGCCTAGTGATGCTCCGTTTGGACGAAGGTCAGGTTTTGCCGATCTAAAGCAAAGGTCATAACCGCAAAGTTTTTAAGAATACAGGACATAGAACGCCTGTTAAGCGGGGAAAGGACGGTAGAAAATGCGTTATCTTACTGCCGGGGAGTCGCACGGCCCTGCGCTCACGGCCATCGTCGAGGGCCTGCCGGCCGGTCTTCCCCTTACTGCGGATTACGTGAACGAACAGTTGCGGCGCAGGCAGGGGGGGTACGGGCGAGGCGGCAGGATGAAGATTGAAAGCGACCGGGTGCGCTTTCTTGCCGGCGTGCGCGGCGGCATCACCATGGGCAGTCCGGTGGCTTTACAGATTGAAAATAAGGACTGGGCCAACTGGCAGGAGGTTATGGAGCCGGGGCCGGGCGCCCGGCTGGAGCAAAGGGTGGTTACCCGCCCCCGGCCCGGGCACGCCGATCTGGCGGGGGCCTTGAAATACGGACACGAGGACCTAAGAAACGTTCTGGAGCGGGCCAGCGCGCGGGAAACGGCGGCCAGGGTGGCGGTGGGCGCCGTGGCGCGACGCCTCTTGGAAGAGTTGGGGATCGAGGTAATCGGTCACGTGGTGCGGATTGGTTCGGCAGTCGCCGGGACACCGCCCGGTTTAATCGCGGCCACGCAAGAGCTGTTGACCGGCGACTTGCCGGCGGGCGAGCCGGACGGCCGCCGGAAGCTGCTCCGGAAATATATAGAAGGCGAACTTGCCCGGGTAAAAAGAAAAATTTACCAGTCGCCCGTCTTTTGCCTCGACCCCGGCGCCGAGCAAGCCATGCTGCAGGAAATCAACCGGGCCAGAGAAAATGGCGATTCCCTGGGGGGTGTTTTTGAAATCCGGGCTTACGGATTGCCTCCCGGGCTGGGGAGCTACGTGCACTGGGATCGCCGCTTAGACGGCTGCCTGGCGCGCGCGCTGATGAGCATCCCCGCCGTCAAGGGCGTAGAAATCGGCCTGGGCTTTGCCGGCGCCGCGCTGCCGGGGTCAGCGGCGCACGATGAAATTTTTTCGGCGCCGGGGTTTGGGTTTTACCGCCGGACAAACCGGGCCGGCGGCCTGGAAGGAGGGGTGACCAACGGGGAGCCGTTAATTTTGCGGGCGGTCATGAAACCCATCCCGACCCTGGCCAGGCCGCTGTCCAGCGTTGACCTGCTCACCCGCCAGTCCGCGCAGGCCGCCGTCGAACGCTCGGATACCTGCGCCGTACCCGCCGCCTGCGTGATCGGCGAAGCCGTAGTCGCCTGGGAACTGGCCCTCGCCTGCCGGGACAAGTTTGGCGGGGATACGCTTGCCGAAACCCGCCGGGCGATGGAAAATTATCTGGCTTCCATGAAAGGGTGAGCGGCTTTATGAGAATGTCCGACATAATTCTGAAAAAGCGCGAGGGCCAGGAGCTTTCTCCCGAAGAAATAAAGTTTTTTGTCCGGGGTTATACCGAAGGGAACATTCCCGATTACCAGGCCGCCGCACTCTTAATGGCCGTCTTTTTCCGGGGCCTTTCCCCCCTGGAAACGGCGGAGCTGACCCTGGCCATGGTGGAGTCTGGTGAGAAAATAGATTTATCCGCCATTGCCGGATGCAAGGTCGACAAGCATAGCACGGGCGGGGTGGGGGACAAAACCACCCTGGTACTGGCCCCGCTGGTGGCTGCCGCGGGGGCGCCGGTGGCGAAACTGGCCGGCCGCGGCCTGGGCCACACGGGGGGTACCATCGACAAGCTGGAGGCAATTCCCGGTTTGCAGACGGAGCTTTCCATTCCCGCCTTTATTCAACAGGTGAAAGAGATCGGGGTGGCGGTGGCCGCCCAGACCAGGGACCTTGTGCCGGCCGACAAAAAGATTTACGCCTTAAGGGATGTGACCGCCACCGTGGAATGCATCCCTTTGATTGCTTCCAGCATCATGAGCAAAAAACTGGCCGCCGGCGCCGACGCCGTTGTTTTAGACGTGAAGGTTGGCGCCGGGGCCTTTTTGCCCCGCAGGGAGGATGCCCGCGCCCTGGCCCGGACAATGGCTGCCATCGGGCGGCAGCTGGGGCGCACCACTGTGTGTTTCCTGACGGACATGGAACAGCCCCTGGGCCGGGCGGTGGGCAACGCCCTGGAGGTGCGGGAGGCCATTGCCGCCTTAAAAGGCGAAGGCCCCGGCGACCTGGAGGAACTGTGCCTGGCCTTAGGCGCCCAGATGCTGGTGCTGGCTAAAAAAGCCGCCGGCATTGACCAGGCCAGGCAAAAACTAACCAGTCTTCTCAAGAACGGCGGGGCCTTGCGCAAGTTCCAGGAAATGGTTGCGGTCCAGGGCGGGAATCCGGAGGTGGTTGAAAACACGGAATTGTTGAAAGTGGCTGGCCGTCAGGAAAAGGTTTTGGCTCAAGCCGCCGGTTATGTGCAGTCCGTCGATGGCAGAGCGCTCGGTCGGGCGGCCGTGTACCTGGGGGCTGGAAGGCAGAGCAAAGAGGATCAGATCGACCTTTCGGTCGGCCTGGTGATGCACAAAAAGATTGGCGATACGGTGGAAGCGGGCGAGCCGCTGGTAACCATGTTTGTGCAGCAGGCGCGCTATCTTGAAGACGCGCGTAAATTAATTGCGGGCGCCTATAAAATCGGGGAAGAAAAGCCTGCGCCGCGGCCCATGGTTTACGAGGTGATCGCTTAAATTGAACGTTTAAAACGCGGCGGCCCGCGCGTTCACCGGGAGCTAGCTCTCCGGCGCTACGGGACTGCAATTAAAAAATTCCCAAGGAGGGTTCACCCATTCTAGCTGATTGTCCAGTTGTGTATAGTTACCTTTTCATTTTCTTTGCCCGGGTAGTCGATATGTCGCTGGACGTGGTCCGTATCTTGATGTTGACGCGGGGCAAAAGATTGCTGGCCGCGGCAATCGGTTTTGGGGAAGTTTCTATTTTTATCCTCGCCTTAGGGCAGGTGATCGTGGGTGGACTGGACGATCCTTTGAAGGTGGTTGCCTATGCGGGAGGTTTTGCCGCCGGCAATTTCGTCGGCAGCATTATCGACGAAAAAATGGCGCTCGGCTACCTGTCCCTGCAGATTTTTCCGGCTGCCGGCTGCCTGCCGGAGTTTATCAATAAATTTCGCGAGGCCGGCTTTGGGGTGACCTGCATAAAGGGGCAGGGCCGCAGCGGCGAGCGGACCATTTTGTTTGTCCTCCTGAAGCGGAAAGATTTAAACCGGGCCATTGACCTTTTAAACGAGATCGATCCCGAAACTTTTTATAATATTTCGGACGCCAGGCAGATTCACGGCGGGATTTTCCCGGGAAAAAAGAAAGGTAAATAAGTCATAACATCCTTTAGAATTGCAAATATTAAATTATAAAGGATTATAAGGAAAATTGGGGGGAGGACAAACTTGAGCTGGCTCGGTATTTTCGAGAACAAGGACAACCCCGCCATGCTGCGCCAGCAGCTGTCCCTGCGCATCCGGGAGGCGCAAAAAGCAGCCTGGCAAATGGGGCAGATCTGTACCCAGCTGGCCGGCACTGCACAGCCTGAACAGGTGCCTCAAATTCAACAGCTGCAGCAGTTAAACAACCGCCTGGGCATGCTTCTGGATCAGGTGCAGGGGCAGCTCGACCCGCCGCGCTAAAGCAACAGGTCCTCGGGCCCATTCTCGAAAGAAAAGCGATGAGAATGGGTTATTTTACGATCGGGGTTTTCGTCCAGCACAATAGTAATGAAATTAATTGTTACGTGAGAACCAACTTCTGGCAATTTTTCTCCTCCTTCTCCTCCTTCTCCTCCTTCTCCTCCCCTTTTCCTTTGCTGGATATTTATCAGGGTACGGAGCAGCTCCTGCTGCGCGCGAACGGATTTTGTTTCGTACCCAAACAGGATAATTAACGTGCTTATGCAGAATATAATTGCGGTGCTTAAAAACAGGCAGGATTCCACGGCAATCTCCCCTTTTTACAATAGGATATATGGCCAGTATTCCCATTTCTTGTAGCTTTCATTACATTTTGCCTGGTTGTTGCTATTTATTTCGAAAAAGTTTATAATAAGGTGACTGTTAAGTTAGACGAATAAAATTTTAGGAAGGATGTTTTTAAATAATGTTTACCGTGAATAGCAAATTTAAGTTTGACTGCCGCCAGGATCTTTCCTGTTTTACCCGCTGTTGCCGGGAGATCAACATATATCTAACTCCGTACGACGTTTTGCGGATGAAAAATAACCTGCAAATATCGTCGGAGGAATTTTTGCAAAAATATACCGTGGTTGTCCTGGCCGCGAACACGGGGCTGCCCGTTGTCCTGCTTAAAATGGACCGGCAGACGGGCAGGTGCCCTTTTGTAACGGAAAAAGGGTGTCAAATCTATGCCGACCGGCCCTGGTCCTGCCGGATGTACCCGCTTAATCAGGAGGAAGACGGCAGTTACAGCCTGGTTACCGACCATACGCATTGTTTTGGTCTGGCTGAAAACAGGGAGTGGAAAGTGGGAGAGTGGCTGGACGATCAAGGGATTACCGCGTACAACGAGGTGGAAATGTTATTCGGAAAAATTGGGGCGCACCTGAAGTCGTCCGGACAAAAGATTCAGAACCGGAACATCCAGGAAATGTATTTTATGGCCTGCTATAACCTCGATAAGTTTAAGCGTTTTCTTTTGGAAAGCAGCTTTTTGAAGGTTTTCGACGTGGACCGCGAAACGGTCGAAAAGATTAAAACCAGCGACCTTGAATTATTGAAGTTCGGTTTTCAGTGGGTGCTTTTTGGTGTCGCGGATAACAAAACCTTTAAAATCAGAGATGAGGTTCTGGAGGCCAAAAGAAAGCAGTTGAGCAAAAAGGCTTAAAACCAGTTCAGGTGCCTTAAAAGACCTATGGGAAATTAATTCCTCCCGAGTGTTTTTCTTTCCGGCGGATTCCTGTGTGGGCAAAGCTATTCTTCCGCCTGCGGAGCCCCCACCGGGTGTGCGTTGAGCAATTCCTGAAGCTTATGGTAATGGTGCATGCCCGTTCCCCCTCTTTGAGCCCGTAGAAAAAGTTTCCCCAGGAAAAAAAATGGCGAAAAGGGTGGCCGATTTTTTTCGCCGCAGGTATGACATCCAGTTCGTCGGAGGTTTTAAAAACGCTCTTTTCGGCGGAGGAGGGATTTTTCTTGCCCGCTTGACGGGGCCGGGGCTGGTCTATCTGCAAAGCCTGCCTTTTTCCCGCCTGGCCGACCGGGTTATGGCGGCCGCCCGCTCTCCGCAAAGGGGCGAGCAAAAAGAAATAGCCGGCGTGAGCGGCGGCATCCTGGGCGGCATCCTGGGGGGCGACAGAAACTTTTAACGGAAGGGGGAGCGAAATGGAAAAAGTGAACCTCGCTGAAAAGTTTAGTCTCTTTAGCGACTACTGGAGGCCGAAAATTGTCGGCGATCTCAACGATTCCTACGTCAAACTGGCCAAGCTGAAAGGGGAGTTTGTCTGGCACCAGCACGAGGAAGAAGACGAACTGTTTCTTGTGGTGAAGGGAAGGCTGCTGATTAAGTTGCAGGATCGTGATATTTGGCTGGAGGAAGGAGAGCTTGTAATTATTCCAAGAAAAATTGAACACCTTCCCGTGGCCGAAGAAGAGGCCCACGTGCTGCTGCTGGAGCCCAAATCTACAGTGAACACGGGCAATGTGCGCAATGAGAGAACGATCCTGGACGCAGAAAAAATCTGACCCCCTCTATTTATTTACGCTGATCAACCTGGCTGTTTTCCTGGATACCCTGTTTTACGGTATCATCGTTCCCGTTGTACCTTATTACACCGCTGCCTTAGGTGCCTCTACCATCCAGCTGGGGCTGGTTTTTGCCGCCTTTTCCGCCGGCCTCTTGCTGGCCAGCGTACCCGCGGGGCTGGCCTGCGACCGGTACGGCTACAGGCCGGTCATGGTTTTTGGCATGGCCGGCCTGACCATATCCACCTTCATTTTTATGGTTTCTCACTCGATCTTGCTTCTGGTAATCAGCCGGTTGCTTCAGGGAGTTGCCGCGGCGGCCACCTGGTCTGCGGGACTGGCCCTGGTAGCGGTTCTGTACCCGCCGCATTTAAGGGGACAAAAGATGGGAGTAGTGATGACCAGCTCCGGACTCGGTACCATTGTCGGTCCCGTGCTGGGCGGTGCCCTTTACCAGTTTGCCGGTTACGTCTTCCCCTTTTTGGTAGCGGCGGGTGCAGGTGCCTTATTGACTCTTTTGCTCTGGTTCAGCCCCCTGCCAAAAGACAGCGTCTGTACCGGGAGGCAGCAGCTGTCCTGGCAGGAGTTTTTGTTTAACCGGAATATTTTCTGGGGAATGTTAATCACCGTCGCGGGCAGCTTCGGGTTTGGCATGCTGGAGCCCCTTGTACCCGTTGAACTGCATAAACGTTTTGGTCTCGGCAGTGCCGGCGTGGGGCTGCTCTTCGGCGCTCTTAGCCTCTCCTTTGCCCTGTCCCAGCTTCTTTTTGGGGTCCTTTCCGACCGGCTGGGACGCAAACCCCTGATTGTGGCCGGATTACTCAGCACGGCGGCCACCGTGCCGTGGCTGTTCGCAGCGCCGAACGTGAAACTGGCCTCGGCGGTTATAGTCCTGCTGGGCCTTACTGTGGGGGCCTACGCTACCCCTGTGCTGCCTTTGCTGGCGGAGTCCGTGGAAAAAATTCGCCCCAGGCACCCTACGGACGGAAAGAAAGCTCGGGCAAACGGCCTTTACGGCACTGCTTACGGGATATCCAATACCGCTTACTCCGTGGGGCTGCTGACCGGTCCCCTGGTGGGCGCTTTCCTGGTCCAGCACTGGGACACCCTTACGGTCATGCTGCTCTACTCCGCCCTGCTGGGAGCTGTTGCCATAGGAGTGATGGCGCGCGTGCAGGAAACGCTAAAGGCAAAGAAAATCCTGACTTGAGTTGAAATTTAAACCGTCGCGAGTGCAAAACAGGCAGCCTTTCGACAAGGGACTGCCCCACCTGCTTCCCGCTTCCGGCATCCCCGGCGACATTTCCATAAGGTAGCGGTAGGTCGGGATTTTTCTATTTTCTAATCGACTTTAAAAAACTTTTTCTTGACAAAATATTTTTTATGTATTATTAATAGTTTTAAGCTAAGTCACAATTAAATTATTCTAATTTTTAATCCTCCCTTTGTAGGAAATATTTTACCAACGGTGGAAGCAAGATGAACAGAAGTGTGGTTGCAAAAAAAGAAATCATCAAAGAAAAAGCCGAGGAACTGTTTTCTGCTAATGGTTTCCAGAATACTACAATTTCTGATATTGCCAAGGCGGCAAATATTTCCGAGGCCACCATATATGAACATTTTCGGAGCAAAGAAGATCTCCTTTTTTATATCCCCGAAAAAACTTTTTTAGAGCTAATTAAAAGCCTGGAGGAGCATTTGCTGGGCATAAAGGGGCCAGAAAATCAACTCCGTAAATTTATCTGGCATTATCTGTCTTTTATGCAGGACCGCCAGGATTTTGCAAGGCTTTTTATTCTTGGCTTGTGGAGCAACCGTAGATTTTACGAGAGTGAAAAAAGCGCTCCTCTTAAAAATTACGGGCTGGTTTTAAAAAACATCTTGCGTGACGGAGTTGAAGAAGGAGTTTTTCGGTGCGATTTCGATCTTGACATCTGCCAGGCAATGATCTTAGGGACCATGAATCACATTATTTTATCCCTTTTGATGCTTGAAAAGCCGCTTTTTCTGGTGAGCAAAGGAGAAGCGCTTGAGCAGTTATTTTTCAGCGCAATCAAGAAAAGGCCGGAAAAGAAGCATTCCATATGGGGGTTGATGGGGAAGAGAGAAAAGATTTTGGAGGCCGCTTTGGAGGAATTCAGCAAAAAAGGGTATGACCAGACGACCGTTTCCCAAATTGCTGTCCGTGCAGGAATAACCGATCCTACCGTATACGAATATTTTAAAAGCAAAGAAGATATTTTGATGAGCATACCCGAAAGAGCGGTGGAAAAATTTCTTGCTGATTTAAAAGATAAAATGGCTAATATTCATTCCCCCGAAAATATATTCAGGTTATTTCTCTGGAACCAGGTAAAAAGCTACGATGATTACCCCGATTACTACAAAGTTTTGTTGGGAGAGATTCGTTGCAACCCGAAGTTTTATAAATCAAAGGGATACGAGTTAATCAGGCAGTACAGCAGGGAATTAATGAATATCTTAAGGGCAGGTGTAGAAGCGGGCCTGTTTCGGGGCGATCTCGATCTGGGGCTGGCGCGCGACATGTATTTTGGCACCCTCGACCAACTGCTTTTAAATACTTTTGGAGAACAGGGCAAGCATGGTTTGTCTGAAAAGATCGATGCCGTATATAATTTATTTATCCATGCTCTTAAGGCCCCGGAGCGGGATGCAGTTCGGGAGTGAGCGGCTTAAAAGGAAGACAAGAAGCATATCACCCTGTTTTTTCAGGTTGCCCCGGGAAAGGGTCATTTGCCTTCATGTAACTTGACAGGGGGGTTGTAGATATAGTATAAAACTGAAAAAACAATAAAGGGTAGAAGTTTTCATGAATTTAGATAAAAAGATGAGGATACTTGATTGTGCAAAAAACAGGTTTGCGCGCTTCGGTTTTCGAAAAACAACGGTGGATGAAATAGCTGAGGAGGTTGGCATTTCAAAACGAACCCTCTACGAATTATTTGAAAGCAAGGAAAAGATCCTGGCCGAGCTAGTTATGACGGAAGCCAAGTCTTTTCGGGCGACGTTGATGAGGAAGATTAAAAACATAAAGGATCCTGCTGAAAAAATTCGGGTTATGGTGAAGCTATCAGAAGAATATTTTGCTGAAAACCCCTTCTTAGGGAAGGTATTGAGCGATGAACTCGGTATGTACGCCCCGTTTTTAAAAGGTGAAATTGCTTTGATCGAAGATAGCATAGAAAAGATTTTTCGGGACATTTTGATAGAAGGGGTTGATGCAGGGGTTTTTGACGGCGAACTTGAAGAAAGGGTTGCTGCCCATTGTATTTTTCTGTTATTTCGAAGTTTTACATACGCACAAACTCCCAAGGAGGCGGAGTTGGGCAGGGAATGGGTTAACTTTGTGATAAAGGCCATAGAGAATAAAGACGCCAAGAATCAGGTTTGAAGTGGTTTCGTGAATTAGCTGGTGTTTGCTTCAGTTTTATATCTCTTGTTTTTTAATTTTTTAGTAAACTATAAAACTCTTATAGTATATCAATAACATAATAAAACCTAAGTTTAATATCATATTTTATAGTTGCTTTTTCACCAGTGTTTGAAAGGTGTCGTAATTTCTTGAGAAAGGAGAGATTCTTTTGGAAAAGGCCGTTGTGTCGGTGGTCCGTTTCAGGGCTCCGTACGAAATGGCTTTAAAGGAGGCTCTGGACTTATGCGACGGCTTAAAGGGGTTTCGGGAAAGCGACCAGATATTGATCAAGCCTAATCTCGTTGGCTGGGACTTTGAGCTTCCCGTGCCGCCTTTTGGCCTTGTGGTAACCAGCGCGGTTGTCTATGCCCTCGTTAAAATTCTGGCCGAGGGAGGTTATAACAAAATAAAAATCGGGGAAGCTCCCCTGATGATTCCCCGGACTATGGGGAGGCATATGTTCAAAATTTTGGGGTACGAGAAGCTTCAGAAAAAGTACGGCGTTGAGCTGGTCGACTTTAACGAAGACAGGTTCGAACCAGTGGACGTTGGCGGTTTTAAGCTCGCGGTGGCAAAAAAAGCTCTCGAAGCAGATAAAATAATCAACTTGCCGGTTTTGAAAACCCACAACCAGACCAAGGTGTCCCTGGGGTTTAAAAATCTCAAAGGGTGCCTGGACAGGAAGTCGAAAATGTTTTGCCACGGCAAAACGGAAGCCGATCTTGCGCAGACGTTCCCCCGTGTTGCGGACAAGCTTCCCCTCGCGCTCACCATCATCGACGGCGTTTTTGTCCTGGAAAGAGGCCCCAGCTATACAGGCAAGGCATACCGTAAGGATTTGCTCATCGCCTCAAAAGACCCTTACGCCTGCGACGCAGTAGGTGCAGAAATCATGGGTTACCACGTCAAAGACGTCCCCCATCTTAAATTCTACGCCGATCTCCACGGACGCAGCTACGACTTGGCCGACATTGAGGTGCTGGGCGAGGATGTTGAAAAACACCGCCAGTTTGTTGCTTACGACTTTGAGTGGACCCCGGAAAATACGGGCCCGGAAGGTTTTAAAAAAAGAGGCATAACCGGCCTTGCCATCAGGAAGTACGACAATACTTTGTGCACCGGTTGTTCGGTATCATTTACTCCGATGATTATTCTGCTGATGTCGGCTTTTACGGGCGAGCCTTTTCCGGGAGTAGAGGTTTTGAGCGGAAAAATCCAAACCGCTTCGCCTGGTTTTGAAAAAACGGTACTTTTCGGGAAATGCGCCTGCCAGGCAAATAAAGGCAACCCCAACATTAAAAAGGCGATTGAGGTAAAAGGTTGCCCGCCAAAGCTGGACGATTTTATCAAGGCTTTGCGGGATGAAGATATAGAGTGCAAAATGGAAGAGTACGTAAAGTACCGGCATTACCTCTACGACCGGTACAAGGGTAAAGAAGGGTTTGATTTCGGCCTTTATCAAGAGCAGGACGTATAGTATGTATGCTTTTCAGGCGCTTTTCAGTAAGGTTGGCTGAATAAGTTTTTATAAAAAATTTATCAAAAAGGGGGAGTAGTCTTGGACATTTCTTATCTATCGCTGGAAGGAAAGGTTGCCCTGGTTACGGGGGCATGCCGCGGAATCGGCAAGGCCATCGCCATGATTTTTGCCGACGCGGGCGCGGATCTGGCCTTTTGTTGCCGGAACCAACCGCACCTTGAGGAGGTGGCCGAGGAGATCCGCAAGCTGGGGAGAAGGGCCCTGCCCGTTGCGGCCCACGTCCGGAAGCCGGAGGATCTGCGCAATCTTTACGAAAAGGTTAGGGAGGCGTACGGCCGGATTGATATTTTGGTGAACAACGCGGCGACGAATCCGGGCATGGGGCCGCTGGTGAACATGGACGAGAGAATGTACGACCAGATCATGAACACTAACTTAAAAGGCTATACCATCTTAAGCCAGCTTGTTGCCAAGTTGATGATCGAGCAGGGGGGAGGAAATATAATCAACATTTCTTCCGTCGGCGGAATCAGCCCGGACAAAGGCCTGGGCCTGTACTGCATCAGCAAAGCGGCGATCATCATGTTGACCAAGCAGCTGGCTTTGGAGCTGGGACCGTACAACATCCGGGTAAACGCAATCGCCCCGGGAGTCGTCCAGACCAAATTCAGCGAGGCGCTTTGGACAAATGAAGAGCTGATGGAAGTGGAGATGGCGCACACTCCTTTAAACCGCATCGCCCAGCCCGAGGAAGTGGCGAGAACTGCCCTCTACCTGGCTTCGGATGCTTCTTCGTACGTGACGGGTCAGACTATCGTTATGGATGGGGGTGGGTCGCTCTAATTGGCACTTTAATCTAACTGTTAATTAAAATTTAAGTTACCTTCATTCTTCTATTTAGCCTAAATACAAAAAGAGAGAACTATTTAAATTGTAACTATTTAAATTACGGTTTTTAAGGAGGTCTGGCAATGGCGAAAAAATACGACGCCGTGGTTATTGGTTCGGGAGTCGGCGGCATGGGCGTGGCGGCGATGCTGGCCAAGGACTTCAAGATGAAAGTGCTTGTCTTGGAGAAGGCCCCGTACATCGGAGGGCGGGTGGCTTCGTTTGTCGGCAAAGGGGACAGGGTCGTTATCGACGGCCTGGAGCTTGATGCGGATGGCTTTAAATACGCGCTCGAACTGGCCAAGTGCTGGATAGGGTACTGCCAGCCGGACATCGAGACGATGTTTAAGAAGGGTCTCCTCGACGGCTGGACGTTTGAAGCGGGAGGCCACGGCCTGTTTTGGGGCAACAAGGGAAGGGTGCGCTTTCTGTTGGACCACCTGGGGAAGCCGGTGGACATCCCTGTCAACACGGGATTCGCGTTTGTTGACTATGAACGCGGCAACAAGGCCTACCAGGTGGGGAAGGGCCAGCCGTACCAGTGGATGTCTTCGGAAGGCTACGCCATGACCATGAAGGCGCTACGTGACATGGGGAGAATGGATCTTACCGAAGCAGCCGCCCAAATGAATATTTCCCTTCAGGAATGGCTGGACAAGAGGGGGTTTCACCCCGAGGCGTACGACTACATCAAGGTTCTGGCTTCCTCCCAGACGGCTCAGGCCGAGCCTGCAATGACGCCCGCCGGAGATTTCCTCGGCTACATGGCGATCCAGAGGGACATCAAAATGAACCTCGTGACTGGCTCCGTTGGAACGGTGGCCAATCCCGGCTGCATCGCCATTCCCCTGGCAATGGAAGAATGCCTGGTGGAAAACGGCGGTGAAATCTTAAGGAGCACGCTGGTTGACCAGGTGATTATTGAAGGCGGCCGGGCCAGGGGCGTGATTATCCGCACGAAGAGCGGTACGGAGACCATCCATGCGGACGCGGTCGTCTGCAACATCCCGCCCAAAAACATCTTCAGCGTTCTGCACCGCAGACACTTCCCGGCGGACTGGGTTAAGACCGTCGAGACTGAATTCTGGTCGCCTGGGCTGCTTTCCGGCTTCATCGGGTTGAAGAGGGACGTGTGGGCGGAGAAAGGGGTAGACGAGCGGAGCTTCATCTACATGCCCGGCGTGATCAGACACGAAGGTTATATCGGCTGCGTTGACGTCGTGATGTGGAACATGGTTTCCAGCGCCCGGGGCAGCGTATCTAAGCCTACCCTTGCCGATAAACAGGGAAGGGGCCCCGACGGGATGCGCGATTTCGTGTTCTCCGTGGCCCTGACGGATGCGGAAATGCGCAACCCGCAGAAGGTGAAGAGGTGCATAGAGTGGTGCGAGGCCTGGGCCAGAAAGACGTTCCCGACCTGGGAGGAAGACGTGCTGTTCAGCCTGTGGACTCCTTCCGACGAAGCCTACGGGCACTGGCGCCCCGTCGGGAAGGAGAGGCCGGATGTGAAGTGCCCGTGGGTAGAAGGGCTCTACTTCGTAGGCGATCAGTACGGAAAGCGCATGTGGGGCGGAGGCGTTGACGGAGCTTCCTTGTGCGCCGTCATGTGCGTGGACGCGATGATGGGCACCAACTACGAAGACCAGATCTTCCCGCCGTACCACCGCGGAACTCCGCGGGTGCCCACGCACTGGTAGAAAAGATGCGGCCCGCGGGCTGCCCTTTTGCGGGGCGGATGCGGGCCAAACCGTAATTTTTTCTGCAATTTTTTATAAAGAGGTGAACGACAGATGGGTTTAATGACGGCAGACGAATATAGGGAAAGCTTAAAAGACGGAAGGATGGTTTATTACAAGGGCGAAAAAGTCGAAGATGTCACTGCCCATCCGGAAATTTCCGTTTGCGTAAACAGCATGGCCATTGATTTTGAAATGGCCCACAACCCTGCCTATAAGGACCTGGCCGTTGTTTACGATGAAGAGCTGGGCGAAGAGATCAGCCGTTATTACTACGTGCCGAAAAACGGCGAAGATTTGTTGAAGCAGTTTGAGCTGATCGTACAGGCGACAACCCTGGGGGACGGGTACATCCCTCTGGCTCACGACATCGGGGCGGATGCTTTAAACGCGATCAGCATCACCGCTAATGCGATGGGAAACAAGGAGTACATCGAGAGGATTGAAAACTACCGCCGGTATTTGAAAAAGAAAGACCTGGCGGTGGTCGCGGCGGTGACGGACGTAAAGGGCGATCGGCTCCTGCGCCCTTCTGACCCGAAGCAGGCGCACAAAGACTTTTACGTCCGGGTGGTGGAAAAAAACAGCAAGGGGATCGTCGTCAGGGGAGCCAAGGCGCATATTTCGGGCGCCGCTTACAGCAACGAGTTTTTCGTCCTTCCCTGCCGGGCCATGGTGGAAGAAGATAAGGATTACGCCGTCGCCTTTGCCATCCAGGCCAACGCTAAAGGAATAAAGCAGGTGGTCCGTCCCTTCAAGCCCTTTATCACCCCCTTCGAATTTCCGCGGAAGCGCCCGGTGAAAATGATCACCGACTCGCTGATTATCTTTGACGATGTTTTTGTTCCCTGGGAGCGCGTCTTCCTTTGCGGAGAATGGCAGTACGCGGTTACAATGGTCTACAACTTTGCCCTCCTGCACCGGCGCACCGGGTGCGCGTACCGGATACCGCTGTCCGAGCAGTTTTTAGGAGCGGCGCAGGCGATTGCCGAGTACAACGGAGTGGCAAACGTTCCTCACGTCCGCGAAAAAATTACCGATCTGGTGATTTATCTGGAAACGCTCCGGTCTTTGTCGCGCTCCGCCTGTCTGGATTACGTAGTCCACGGGGGGATACCGGTCCCGAATCCGGTGACCACCAATATAGCCAAGTACCATTTTGCCAGCAAGTATCACGATGTGGTGAAAATTGTGCAGGATCTGGCGGGCGGCTTGCTGGTCACGGCGCCCACGTATAAGGATTACCAGCTGCCTGAACTCCACGAAGACATAAAGAAATACCTGGGCGGCAAAGCCGGGATACCTACCGAGCACAGGCTGCGGATGTTCGATTTAATCCGCCGGATGACCAGGGCGGAACTGGAAACAATCGCCCTTCACGGGGAGGGCTCCCTGCAGGCTGAAAGGATGACAATCTACGCCGAGGCAAGAAAAGCGATAATCGAGTGCAAAAAGCTTGCCGAAATGTTGGCCGGCATAGGGGAAGAGTAACCCTATTAAGGAGAGAGAGCAAAAAACCTAAAAAGCGCTTCATATTAAATGACTTTATTGGAGTGGCGAGGGCATTTCAGGAGGTACTTATGGTCGGGATCAAGTCTTTCGGTGTCTACATACCTTTTTACAGATTAAGCCGGGAAGAAATAAGCACATTTTGGGGAGGGCTGCCTCTGCCGGGGGAAAGGGCGGTTGCCAGTTATGATGAAGACGCCGTTACAATGGCGGTTGAGGCCTGCAGGGATTGTCTGAAGGGGTTCGGCCCCCAGGAAATTGATGAACTGTACCTGGCGTCCACCACCTTCCCTTACGGCGAAAAGCAGTCGGCGGCTCTAGTGGCGGCCGCACTGGATCTCGGCCGGGAGGTGCTGACCATCGATCTTGCCGGTTCGCTGCGATCGGGGACAGGCGGCGCAAGGCTGGCGGCGGGGGCAATCCAGGGGAAAAGAGCCAGAAACGTGCTGGTCTGTGCTTCAGACCTTCGTTTGGGGCTGCCCAACGGGCCGAAGGAGCTGGAGCTTGGCGACGGTGCGGCTGCCCTTCTGCTGAGCGATTCCGGCGTTGTGGCTACAATTGACCAGATGTACAGCTGCAGCAACGAGATCTATGACGTCTACCGGCCGGCGGAGGAGCGTTGCTTACGTTCGTGGGAAGACCGCTTTGTCCGGGAAAAGGGTTATGTGGAAACGGTTGCCGAGGCTGTTGCAGCGGCGTTGAAGAAATTTAAGATGACCGCCCGAGATTTTTCCAGGGCCGTCTTTTCTGCGCCAAACTCCGGGTACTTAAGCACTGTGGCCAAAATGCTGGGGTTTGATCTAAAAACCCAGGTTCAGGACTCTCTGTGCAACGCAGTGGGCGCCAGCGGAACTGCCCAGCCTCTGCTGCTGCTTGCCGCGGCCCTGGAAGAGGCCGGGCCGGGCGAAAAGATCCTCTGGGTATCTTACGGCGACGGTTGTGACGTAATAGCCTTGACCGTCACAAATGAAATTTCCAGGGCCAGGGGACGCAATACGGTCAAAAGGCTGCTTGCCTCCAAGGGAAAGCTGAGCTACCAGAAATACTTGCGCTGGCGCGGATTTCTTCCCGCCGAGCCGCCGGCGCGCCCCCGCCAGGAGCCGGTGTCGGCGGTGGCCTTATGGAGAGACCGAAAGTGCGGAATGGCCCTTTACGGGGTCAAGTGCAGGCGTTGCGGCACCGTCCAGTATCCGGTACAGAGGATCTGTATGGAGTGCCGTTCCAAAGACGATTTCGAATACTACCTTTTTGCCGATAAACAGGGGAAAATTACAACGTTTTCCCACGACAGCCTGGCCGTTTCCCCCGATCCGCCTTCGACCGTTGCTGTAGTCGATTTTGAAGGCGGGGGGAGAATCATGATGGATGTGACCGACCGCGACCCTGCGGAGGTAACAATAGGAATGCCGGTAGAAATGACGTTCCGGAAGTTTCGGGAAATAGAAGGCATCAGCGTTTACTGGTGGAAGTGCAGGCCGGTGAGGTGAACACAGGCAGATTTCCCCGGCTTGCTAAAGCAAGCCTGCGTGCGGGAGGTTACCGAAGTGGAGAGCATAAAGGATAAAGTTGCCATAGTTGGCATGGGATGTACTAAATTCGGCGAAAACTGGGATTTGAGCCTAAATGATATGGTTATTGAAGCCGTCTACGAAGCCTGCGAAGACGCCGGCATTTCCCCCGGGGACATCCAGGCAGTCTGGTTTGGCTCTTATTGGTCGGGCGTCCCGGCCCCGAGCCAGCCGCTGGCGACAACTTTAAAGCTGGACTATAAGCCGGTGACCAGGCTGGAAAATATGTGCGCGACTGCTTCTGACGCCCTCAGGCAGGCCGCCTACGCGGTGGCGTCGGGCGCATGTGATATAGCTCTGGCCGTCGGTGCGGAGAAATTAAAAGATTCCGGCTACAGCGGGCTGCCCACTGACGAACTGGCCATGGGCCTTACTTCGACCGCCTTGAATACCTTTCGGAGCAGAATGTTTACGGCCCCCGGGCACTTTGCCATGATGGCCACAAGCTATTTTAACAGGTATGGGTTGAGCCCTGAAGAAGGCAGGATGATGCTGGCGAAAATCATGGTGAAAAACCACAAAAACGGCACTCTTTCCCCAAAGGCGCACTTCCGGAGGGAGATAACCGTCGAGCAGGTGCTGAACGCCCCCATCATTGCCTGGCCGCTGGGGCTGCTCGACTGCTGCGGGGTGAGTGACGGCGCGGCCGCGGCCATTCTGGTGAGGGGAGAGCTGGCCCGGAATTTCCGGCCCGATCCCGTTTACATTAAAGCCTTGCAGGTTGCCGTGGGTCCGCAGGAGGGGTACATGAACCCCCGGCACGACTGGACGATGGTAAAGGAAACTTACCGCGCGGGAGCGGCCGCTTACGCGGAGGCGGGGGTGAAAAACCCGCGCGAGGAGATAAGTATGGCGGAGGTCCACGACTGTTTTTCCATTACGGAAGCGGTTATTTACGAGGACCTGCAGTTTACGCGTCGCGGCGGCGCCAGGGAGGAAATTGAGGCCGGCACCTTTGAGCTAAACGGTAAGTTGCCTGTAAACATGGACGGCGGTTTGAAATGCTTCGGCCACCCGATCGGGGCGACGGGCCTGCGGATGGTGTACGAGCTTTACAAGCAGATCCAGGGGAAGGCAGGGCCGCGCCAGGTAAAGAACCCGGGGCTGGGTCTGGCACATAACCTGGGGGGCACCCCGGGGGGAGCAACGGTAAGCGTGATCATTGTGGGACCAAAGTGAAAACAGTTCGAAAAGACGCGGGGTGTCGTAAAAATGCTTGGCATTAAAACCGTTTTTACGGAGATGCTCGGGATTGACTACCCCATAATCGGGGCACCCATGTTTTTAGTTTCCTATGAGGAACTGGCCGTGGCGGTTTCCAGAGCGGGCGGCCTGGGCACCATCCCGTTGCCCAATTACAGGACGCTTGCCGATCTGAAAAAAGCCCTTGAGAGCATAAGGAAAGCTACGGATAAACCCATCGGGGTAAACATCCACCTTTCCGGTAAATTTCCCTGGAAAGAGCAACTGGCCTTATGCCTCGATTATGGCGTCAGGTTTTTTCTTACCGCTCTTGGAGACCCCCGGTTGATTGCGAATGAGGTGCACGCCTGCGGCGGGAAAGTGTTTGCGGGCGTCGTCTCCCTGGAACAGGGGCTGCGGGCCCGCAATTGCGGTGTGGACGGCCTGGTGGCCGTAGGCGCCGGGGGAGGAGGCCATTGCGGCAGCATCCCGGCCTTAATCCTGGTCCCATATCTAAAGGAGAAAGTAGGTCTGCCTGTAATTGCGGCGGGGGGGATCAGCACGGGCGCCCAGATGGCCGCGGCCATTGCGGTGGGAGCGTGCGCGGTGATCGTGGGTACCCGCCTGATCGCCACCTCAGAGGCGAGAGCGGCGCAAGCATATAAAGATGCGGTTATTGCCGCCGGTCCGGAAGACATCGTCGTTACCGACCGGATTACGGGGAACCCGGCCAGCTGGCTGGCGAAAAGCATAGAAAAGGTGGAAAAACAGCCCCAATTGGGGTCAAAGCGCTGGCTGGATATCTGGAGCGCCGGTCAAAGCGTTGCCCAGGTCGGGGAGATTAAGCCGGCCGGCGAGATTATCAAAGACATGGCAAGGGAATATTCGGAGGTTTGCCGTTGTTTAAAAAACACGCTGGTTCCATAACCAAAAAAGTAGGTAGGCCGGCTGAACATGCTTGCAGAAGAGCGCAACAGTTATACAAAACGAGGCAGGAGGGGAAAAAATGGACGATTTAAAAGGAAAGGTGGCCATCGTCGGCATTGGGGAAGTTCCCAGCGGAAGGTTTCCTGAGCGCGAGCCCATCGTCTCTGCCGTCGCGTCGGCCAGACAGGCCATCATTGACGCAGGGATAAAGAAAGAAGAGATTGACGCGGTTATTCCAACGGCTGCCCTTTGGAGCCCCCAGTACAACACGGAACTGGTTTGCTGCCGAATCGTAGAAGAGCTTGGTTTATGCGGGAAGGCCAGGATGAACTTTCAGGTTTTTTCCGGGGGCTCGAGTTGTTGCAATATGCTAAAAACGGCCGCCGGCCTCATCCTGCTCGGCCTGGCCAGGAGCGTGCTCTGCGTCCATTCCGACAGGCTCGGCACGGGCGTAACCGGACAGGGGGGAATTGATCTTTTTTCTACGGCGGGAATTTCCAAAGAGTGGGAGGCCCCTTACGGCTTGCACTACTCAGCCATCGCCGGGCTGATTACCCAGCGCTACGTATACGAAACGGGCACGACCGAAGAGCAGCTTGCTTCTGTATGCGTGTCGAACAGGAAGTGGGCGGAGCTGAACCCTAACGCCATGTTTCGCAAGCCCCTTACCATTGAAGAGGTGATGGCCTCGAAAATGCTTTCCACGCCGTTGCGGGCGAAAGAATCCAACGTTCTTGCTGACGGCGGGGCGGCGTTTCTTGTCACCTCCGCCGAGAGGGCGAGGAAATTGACGGACCGGCCTGTGTATTTGCTGGGCGAAGGATCGCGCGTCACCCATTTCGCCCTTTCCCAGGAGCCCGATATGACGCGTTTCGCCTGGGCTGAAGCGGCCGAAGAAGCGTACCGGAAGGCGGGCCTGTCTCCGGAGGACATTGACGTTGCGGAAATCTACGATTCTTACCCGGTGTTTCAACTGATCGGCCTCGAAGAGCTGGGATTTTGCAAGCGTGGGGAGGCAGGTGCCTTTGTTTACGCGGGGAATACCTGGCCGGGCGGGAAGCTGCCCATGACCACCAACGGCGGGATGCTGTCGCAGGGCCACACGGGCGCCGGCGGGGGTGTCGCTTTGATGGTGGAAGCGGCGCGGCAGCTGATGGGCAAGGCAGGTGAACGCCAGGTAAGCGGGGCCAGATTTGCTGTGGTGACTGCAACCGGCGGAACGTACATGGACTCCTATGTGACAATTTTAGGCACGGAGATACCTTAGAAAAGTTTTTTAGTCTTTCACAATAAGCCGGACTAATTCAAGCTGATGGTAAAAGATGTAAATTTAACCATTTGTTAAAGGAGGGATATGATGAATACGCCAGAAAAGCCCGTCCCGCCGGTGAACTCCTGGACTGCTCCGTACTGGGAGGCCGCGCGCAAAGGGAAACTGATCATCCAAAAATGCCGGGACTGCCAGAAATATATCTTTTACCCCCGGATGAGCTGCCCTTTCTGCTTTTCGGACCGCATCGAGTGGGTGCAGTCTTCCGGCAGGGGAACTGTCTATACATACACGATAGTGCGCAACAACGCCCCTTCCGCTTTCCTTGCCGACATGCCCTACGTTGTTGCGGTGGTACGCCTCGAAGAAGGGGTGCAGATGATGACGAACGTTGTCGGCTGCGCACCAGAGGAAGTTCACTGCGACATGCCGGTAGAGGTTATTTTTGAAAAGTTGACCGAGGAAATAACGCTGCCTAAATTCAAGCCGGTCAAAAAGTGAAAATTGCAAAGAGAGAGGGGGGCGGTTATGCCGCAGAAGTTTTGGGAGGATTTTGACATAGGCTTTAAGTTTAAAACAGCTTCAATTACGGTAACGGAAACGCACGTGGTCAACTGGGCCTGCCTGACTATGGATTTTTATCCGCTGCACGTGGACAAAGAATATGCCGCCAAAACAGTTTTTAAGGAAAGAGTGGCGCACGGCCCGCTGATTTTCGGCATGGCGGTGGGCCTGGTAGGGATGACGGGAGTAGCGGCAGACGCGGTGATCGCCTGGCTGGGCGTGGACAGCCTGAAGATGCGCGCACCCGTCAAAATAGGGGACACGATTACGGTGGAAGTGGAGGTTATCGAAAAAAGAGAAACGAGCAAGCCGGCTCAGGGTGTGCAGACGTGGAGGTATAATGTCTGCAATCAGCGAGGGGAAGTAGTTTTAACCTGTGAAATGAAATTCCTGATGCATAAAAAAGAGCGGTAAGCGTCCGTAAATGCCCCCTTTTTCCAGGGCGGTGCGGGAAAGGAGATAACCCATGGACTTTTATTTGCCAGAACAACGCAGCAATTTAAGTACCCGGATCCGGGAGTTTGTCGAAAAGGAAATCACTAGGGAATACGCCAGGGAAATTGACGCCAAGGATGAATTTCCCGACGCGCTTTTAAAAAAATTAAGCAGCCTGGGGTTTACGCGTGTAAACATTCCAAAGGAATACGGGGGTGAGGGCGGGGACGTCATCGACACAATGCTCATCTATGAGGAGATATCAAAGAGGCTGCCCGTCCTGGCCTGGGCGCTGGGCAACATCTTGTTATACGGAAACGAAATTATCACCATTAACGGCAACGAGGGACAAAAGAAAATGTATTTGCCGGTGTTGGCCAAAGGGGAAATGAAATTTTGTTTTGCCTTAACGGAGCCGAATGCCGGTTCCGACGCTGCCAGCATTAAAACCAGGGCTGTTTACGAGGACGGTTATTATCGCCTTAACGGCAGCAAGATCTTCATCACCGGGGCGGGCGTTTGCGATATTGCGATCACCTTCGCGCGCACGGGAGAAGAGAAGCACAAAGGAATTACGGCGTTTCTTGTCCCGACAAAATCGGCGGGGTACCAGGCGAGACCACTGGAAAAACTGGGCTACCGCGGGTCAAATACGTGCGAAGTTTTTTACGAAGATGTAAAAGTTTCTCCGGAAGACATCCTGGGGGGAGAAGGATGCCTTCACAAAGGTTGGACACAGATGGTCAAACTGTTAAACACGGAGAGGCTCGTCCTCTCTTCCTGCGCCCTGGGCATCGCCCAGGCGGCTTTCGAGGATGCTCTGACGTTTGTCAAGGAAAGATTTAAGGGAAGCTCAGAGGAAGCCTTCCAGGGAATAAAGCACAGGCTTGTGGAAATGGCGACCGAGCTCGAAGCAGCCCGCTGGCTAGCTTATTCCGCGGCCTGGAAGGAAACCCAACACCTGGAATGCGCGAAGGAATCTTCCATGTCTAAGTGGTTCAGCTCAGAAACCGCCAAAAAAATAGTTCTCCAGGGGATGAATATTTTGGGTGGGTACAGCGCCGCGATGGATTTTGACATGCAGAGGTACCTTCGGGATGTTTTAATTCTCTCCATCGGGGGCGGAACTACCCAAATACAAAAAAATATTATTGCCAAAGCTTTCGGATTATAAAAAGCCTTTTTGGACTGGTTGGTTGACTTTCAAATTCCTTTAAAAAAGGATGGTTGTTTTATGAGCCAGTTGAAAGATTACAGCGGAAGCTTCCGTCCGGAAATTACCTTAAGCCATTTTTCCAGAGAAACTTTGGTGGAAGCTCTAAAAATGTACAGCAGATTATTTATGGCCATTGACGGTTTCTGGTTCCTGTCCGTGAAAGAGCGCTTTGATGACAAGACGGCCATGGCCTGTGATTTGTGGGCGTGGGACAAGTACATCAGGTATGAGCTCAAACGGATCACCACACTTTTCAACATTACCGGAAACGACGTCGAGTCTCTTTTTAAAGCCATGCAGCTGTCTCCCTGGGGAGGGAATTTAAAATTTGAGGTAGAGTTGCTGGATAAAAATCACGGTGTTTTAAAAGTTGCCAACTGCCCCACCCTGCAGGCGATTGTGAAGGAAGGACAGGGCAGGGAAAATTATTTCTGCCGGGAAGTGGAGAGCGTTATGTTTGAAATGTACGCCCGCAACTTCGATCCAAAAATAAAGGTCAGGCCGCTGAGGCTGCCGCCCGAGACGCTGGGCAGCGCAATCTGCTGCGAGTGGGAGTTAAAAAAGGAAAATGACGGCCAAATAAAGGGGAAATGACCAATGGGTTTTGGGAAAATTTTTCAGCCTGTAAAAGAAGGACAAATTTGCGTCGTGACTTTCGATGTTCCCGGTGAACAGATGAACACCTGGACGGAGGAAGCCACCAGGGAATTCGGGGAGCTTCTTGATTTCCTGGAAAAAGACGATGATTTGCGGGGGGTTATCTTTATTTCCGGAAAGCCCCACAATTTTCACTCTGGGGCCAACCTGAAGTTTTTGGAGGGCTTCCGCTCCCGCGAAGAATTTGCCGGTTCTCTTGATGTCTTTCACCAGGTTTTCAACCGGCTGGAGGAAGCGAGGTTTGTTTCCCTGGCCGCCATTCACGGGCATTGCCTGGGTGGGGGGTACGAATTTGCGCTGGCCTGCACGGCCCGCCTGGCCAGGGAGTCGAAGACGACAGTGATCGGCCTGCCGGAGTGCCTTCTCGGCCTTTTCCCGGGCGGCGGGGGAACGCAGCGGCTGACGCGGTTGATAGGGTACCCGGCAATTGAGCTCATTTTGAGCGGGAAAACCCTGCCGGCTAAAAAGGCCTGCGAAATGGGCTTGGTTGACCGGGTGGTGCCGGAAGATAAAGACCTTTTGCAGGAGGCAAAAAGTTTCCTGAGAGAGATTATTGCCGGGAATGCCGTCCTGAAAAGGCCCGTTCATGATTTCTCGGGGATCGATTCCGCGGTTGAAATCGCTCGTCAGAAGGTGTTGCAGGCCACCCGGGGGAGGGAGCTCCCCGGGCCCATGTACGCGCTTAAGTCTATCCAAGAAGGAGTAAGGCTTCCCTTAAAAGAGGGCCTCGAGGTCGAAAAGAGATACTTCGTGGAAGTGATGTTTTCAAAAGAAGCCAGGGGGAGCATCCATGCCTTCTTTCTTAAAACACAAACAGACAAGCCTTTGAGCATGTTGCCCCGAGATTTTCAAGCCAGGCCCATAAGAAAGGCGGCAGTACTCGGATTCGGCACTATGGGCCGCGGGATTGTCATCGAAATTCTCCGGCACATGCAGATTCCGGTGCTGGTCAAAGATTATCCCGTGGCGCTGGGGCCGGGAGAAGATTTTGTGAGAAAAATACTGGAAGATATGGCCGCAAGGAACAAACTGCGCGCCCCCGTCGACGACCTGATGAACCTCGTCAAGACAACCTCGGAGTATGGCGAGGATTTTCAAGATGTAGACCTGGTGATCGAGGCTGTCTTCGAAGACCCCGAGGTAAAAGATGCGGTTTACCGGGAACTCTGCCTCTTCGTGCCCGATGATTGCATCATTGCCAGCAATACTTCCACCATTCCCATCACCCGCATGGCGCGGGCCGTGAAAAACCCGGAAAGGTTCGCGGGTGCCCACTTTTTCTCGCCCGTCTGGCGGATGGAGCTTCTGGAAATCATCCGCGGCGAAAAGACGGGCCCGGAAGTTATCTACAACCTGATTTCTTTTGCGGCGGCCATTAAAAAGCGCCCGGTCGTCTGCCGGGACTACCCGGGGTTTATCGTCAACGCGCTCCTCCTGCCGTATTTCCTAAAGGTTTACGAGCTGCTGGAGCAGGGTGTACCGATTGAAAAAGTGGACGCGGCAATGGTCCGGTTTGGCCTACCGGTAGGCCCCGTTAAGCTAAGCGACGAGGTCGGTATCGACGTTCAGTACAAGGCGTTGTTGGCCTGCGGGATTGAACCCCCGGAAACCCTCAAGAGAGTGGTGGAAAATGGGCGCTTTGGACTGAAGAAATCGGGGAAGGGGTTCTTTACAAAAGACGGGCGGGTCGATCCCGAGGTGCTGCCCCTCATTGCGGTTAAGGGGGCGCCGAAAGAGATGTCTTCCGAAGAAATCCAAATGGCTCTCTACCGGGAATTTGTTAAAAAAGGTAAGGAGCTTTTGGACGCGGGGATTGTGGACAGCCCGAAAACCATCGATGTGGCTATGATTTGGGGAACAGGGTTCCCGCCGGACAAGGGCGGCCCGCTGAAATGGGCCGATCTGACCGGATTGAGTAAACAGCTATTCCAAAAGAAATTTTATCCGGAATAAGAAAAAAGGAGAAGGCGGCGATGAGCAATCTTTTAGTGGACACAAGAGATGTTCGTTTTCTTCTGTACGAGTTGTTTGAGGTCGAAAGCCTGACGAAACACGAAAAATTTTCCGGGTATTCCCGCGACGATTTCGAAATGGTGCTGAACACGGCAGAAAAGCTGGCCGTCAACGTCCTGGAGCCTTTGAACAAAATCGGCGACCGCGAGGGCTGCCGCTTTGAGAACGGGGAGGTGAAGGTGCCCGGGCCTTTTCACGATGCGCACCGCCTGCTCATCGAAGGCGGGTGGCACTGCTTGTCCGACGACCCGGAGGTGGGCGGACAGGGCCTGCCGGAGATAATCAACGTGGCCTGTAAGGAACTGTTCGTCGCGGCCAACGGTTGCCTGACCGGATACTCCGGACTCTCCCACGGCGTTGCCAAGATGATCGAAGAGTTCGGCAATGAAGAGCAAAAAGAAAAATTCATGCGACCGATTTACGAGGGCAGGTTCTGCGGGACCATGTGCCTGACGGAGCCGCAGGCGGGAAGCGACGTGGGGGCCATCCGCACGAAAGCGCTCCCGCGGGAGGACGGAGCTTATTCCCTCGTCGGCAACAAGATCTTTATCACCAACGGCAACCACGACCTGGCGGAAAATATCGTCCACGCGGTGCTGGCGCGCATCGAGGGGGATCCGCCCGGAACAAAAGGGCTGTCTCTGTTCCTGGTGCCCAAGTTTCTCCTCGATGAAAAGGGCGATCCGGCGGAAGCAAACGACTTGGTTTGTACGGGCATTGAACATAAGATGGGAATTCACGCTTCCGCCACCTGTTCGCTCAGCTTCGGCGACGCGGGGAAGTGCGTTGGGTACCTGTTGGGAAAACCACGGCAGGGAATTGAAATAATGTTCCGGATGATGAACGAAGCGCGGCTTGCTGTAGGCACCCAGGCAAACGCGCTGGCAAGTTCTTCTTATCTCAAGGCGGCGGCCTACGCCAGGGAGCGCATCCAGGGGCCGCACTTCACCCAGGCGCGCAGGCCCGATGCTCCAAAGGTGGCGATCGTCCAGCATCCCGACGTGCGCAGAATGCTGGCGGCCATGAAGGCGTACGTGGAAGGCGGCCGGGCTTTGATGTATTTTGCCGCCCTGTGCATGGACAAGGAAAAAGTTGCCGCCACAGAAGAAGAGAAGGATTTATGGCGGGGCTACCTTGATTTGCTTACCCCGGTGGTGAAAGGGTACCTTTCTGAGCGCGGCTTTGAAGTTTGCGCCCAGGCCATTCAGGTTCTGGGGGGGTACGGATACACGAAAGAGTACCCGCTGGAGCAGAATTTGCGGGACTGCAAAATCACCTCCATTTACGAAGGAACGACGGGCATCCAGGCCCTCGATTTCCTTGGCCGCAAGCTAGGGATGAAGGGCGGGAAAGTGCTGGCCAGTTTTCTTTCGCTCATGGATGAAACACTGGCCAAGGCGAGCAAGGAGCAGCTGCTTAAGCCTTATGCGCAGGCGGTGGGCGAAGCAAAGAGCGCGCTTTGGGAAACGGTTATGGAGCTCCTGAAGCGAAGTCAGGGTCCCGAGCTGGCAACCGTCATCGGCGCGGCAACTCCTTTTCTGGAATTGTTCGGGGACGTGGTGCTGGCCTGGCTCCACCTCTGGCAGGCGGCGGTCGCCTGCGAAAAGCAAAAGGAGTTGGCCGAAAAAGCAGGCGCCGGCACTCCCGAGGAGTTGTTTAAATTAGCCCAGGAAAATAAGGAGGCGGCCTTTTACCTGGGGAAGCTTGCCACGGCCAAATTTTACATCGGCACCCTTCTCCCCCGTATTTACGGGAAAATTAAGCAGGTTCTCAGTTCGGAAGCGGAATATTTAATTGTGCCGGAGAGCACCTTTTTCTGGGGAACTTGAGAACAAAACAAAAGTCCTGCGGGTTACAAAATGCATTTGTTAATTAATGGTTGAGACAAGGAGTGGGAGAGCATGATTGAAACGACGGTGGGAAGCTTGTACGACCGGTGCGCTACTTTTTACGCCGACCGGGTGGCGATCAGGTACGGGGAGCAAAAATATACCTACGGTGAAATGCGCCGTTACGCGTACGCCCTGGCCAACGCGTTAAGGAAAATGGGTCTTAAAAAAGGGGATACAGCCGCGTTTCTAATGGCCAACTGCCCAGAATACATCTTTTGCGAATACGCCCTGGCGAAAATTGGCGTCGTCAGGGTGCCCCTAGCCGTTCTCTTGAAATCCGACGACCACGTTTACATGATGAATCACGCGGAATGCTCAGCCCTGATCTATCACGAGAAGATGGCCGGCCGCGTGAGGGAAATGATCCCCCGCCTGCAAACCGTCCGGCACTTTATCTGCGTCGGGGAGTCTTCCGCGTGCCCTAAGGGTCATTACCGCCTGCAGGATCTGCTTGCCGCCTACCCGCCGGAAGAACCGCAGGAGCAGGTTGAACCTGCGGACCTCTGCGGCATCTACTTTACCGGCGGCACGACCGGCCGCCCCAAGGGCGTAATGCTTTCGCACCGTTCCTGGGTGAGCACGTACCTGACGGAAATGCTGGAACTCGGGCTGGGATACGAAGAGACGTTTGCTTACGTCACCCCCCTCACTCACGCGGGCGGCTGCCTCATTCTTCCCGTTCTTCTCCGGAAGGGGGCTTGCGTGATTCTCGACCACTTCGAACCAAAGCTCTTTTGTGAAACGGTGGAAAGAGAAAAGGTTACGGCCACTTTCGTCGTTCCGACGATGATCTATGTCCTTCTTGATTACCCGGATTTGCAAAACTACGACCTTAGCAGCCTGCGCAACGTCATTTACGGAGCTTCGGCCATCGCTCCCGAACGCTTGAAACAGGCAGTCAACACCTTTGGCCCGATTTTTACCCAGCTCTACGGGCAGACGGAAGCGCCCATGATGATCAGCGTCCTGCCGCGGGAAGACCACGTGATCCCCGATCCTGAAAAAGAAAGAAGGATCTTCAGTTCGTGCGGCAGGCCCACCCTTCCGGCAGAGGTGAGAATCGTTGACGAGCAAGGCAATGATGTGCCGCCGGGAGAAGTTGGAGAAGTTATCGTCCGCCATCCGAACATGATGGACGGTTACTTAAAAAATCCAGAAACGACGGCACAGACCATCAGGGACGGCTGGCTGCACACCGGGGATCTGGCGCGCCAGGACGAAGAAGGATTTTTATACATCGTGGACAGGCTCAAAGACATGATCGTGAGCGGAGGTTTTAACATCTACCCCCGCGAGGTCGAAGACGTCCTTCACGAACACCCGGCGGTAAAGAACGTGGCGGTCGTCGGGGTGCCGCATGAAAAGTGGGGCGAAGCGGTGAAGGCTATCGTCGTTTTGCACGAGGGAAGGGAGGCCGCCGAGCAGGAGTTGATTGAGTTTGTTAAAGAGCGCAAGGGGAGCCTGCACGCCCCAAAAAGCGTGGAGTTTTGGAAAGAAATACCATTAACGAACCTCGGAAAAATAGACAAAAAGAAAATTAGGGAGGTGTTCTGGCAGGGGCGCGAGCGCAGAGTTTAGGTGTTTTGCCATGTATCCTTCGTGTAACCGTTTGCTGAGGCTGTGGAGCATGGCGTTGTGCGAAAGCAGCAGTAACAACCAAGACGCTAAAAAGGGGAAGAGTTTCCTAGAAAGAGGCACTTGTTAGAGTTTTAAAAAGTTTTCTAAAAAAATGTTTAAGTAATGAGGGAGGTGCTGGAAATGATTTTATGCTCTGAAGAGCAGATCAGAGAGTACACCGAGAAAGGCTGGTGGGGAAAGGAAACAATTGTCGACCTCTTTTTAAAGAATGCGGAAAAAACTCCGGACGAAATTGCGGTGGCGGACCCGCCCAACCGCGCCAAGCTGACCGTGGGGGAACCGCTGCGCTTGACTTACGCCGAGATGAGGCAGACGGTCGACAGGCTGGCGGCGGGATTTCTTGAGCTGGGCATTAAGATGGACGACATCGTCATGGTGCAGTTGCCGAACATCGTTGAGCTCGCTTGCGTTTACCTGGCCTTGGCGCGCATCGGTGCGGTGGCCAGTCCTTTGCCCGTGCAGTACCGGACGCACGAATTAAGGCACACCATGAAGCTTACCGAACCGAAGGCACTCGTTACAACGGCGAACTTCGGCGGCTTTAACTTCGTTGAGATGGTCAGGGGGCTACAGCCGGAGTTTCCCAGCTTGAAGATAATCATCGGGATTGGCAACGATCTGCCGGAAGGGGTTGTTCCTTTTCAAGACCTCGTTTCTTTATCCAGATCCGAAAAGACTCTGGAGAATTACCTGGCCGGGATCAATTTGACGGCCAACGACGTATTTACCATCTGCTGGACCTCGGGTACGGAGGCCGACCCCAAAGGAGTTCCGCGCAGCCACAACCACTGGATATCCATCGCCAACGTGTTGGTGGAAGGGTGCGAAATGGATCCCGGCTGCAACATTTTAAACCCCTTTCCGTTTATCAACATGGCTTCCATCGGAGGGATGTTCGTACCCTGGCTGCTTACAGGGGGAAAGTTTGTCCTCCACCATCCTTTGGACCTGCAGGTTTTTCTGGGGCAGATCCAGGCGGAAAGGATAAATTACACGGTGGTCCCCCCGGCCCTGCTCAACATGCTGCTGCAAAATCCGGCTATTCTCAAAAGCGTGGATATAAGTTCGGTTAAGTCCATTGGATCAGGAGCGGCGCCGCTTTCTCCCTGGATGGTGAGGGAATATCAGGAAAAGTACGGCATTTACGTCATCAACATTTTCGGCTCCAACGAAGGCATTTCTTTGGTCAGCGGCCCAAAAGATTTTCCCAATCCGGACGAGAGGGCGCAGTACTTTCCGCGCTGGGGGGTACCGGGATTCACCTGGAAGGTCAGGATGGGCAACCAGATGTTGACAAAGCTTGTTGATCCGAAAACCAAAAAAGTGATTACCGAGAAAGGCGTCCCAGGCGAAATGTGCATTAAAGGACCGGCGGTGTTCGCCGGGTATTACAAGCGCCCCGACCTTACAAAAAAGGCGTTCGATGATGAAGGGTATTTCAACACCGGCGACCTTTTTGCCATTGAGGGTGAAGGGGATAACCTGAACCGCTACTTGTTCTGCGGCAGGTCAAAGGACCTGATCATCCGGGGCGGGATGAACATTTCGCCGGAAGAGCTCGAATACCTGATCATCGAGCACCCGAAGGTTGCCGAAGTGGCCGTCGTAGGCTACCCGGATGAAAAATTGGGCGAAAGAATATGCGCGGTGGTCGTTCCGGCAAAGGGAGAAACCGTTACACTCGAGGAGATCATTGAGTTCCTCCGAAAAAAGGACATCGCCGTTTATAAGCTTCCGGAAAAAATTAAGATCGTCGAGGGCCTGCCGCGGAACCCGGTGGGTAAAGTCTTGAAGAGGGAGCTCAGGGACGCGGTGAAGGATGACTATTAAGTCCGCAGATTAGCTCTTCAGGGTGTTCCTTTTAGGAGGTTTACAATGTACGACGTTGCCATTATCGGAGGAGGGCCGGCAGGCGCGGCGGCGGGCGTCAGGGCGGCCGGCAAAGGCTTAAAAACTCTGCTGGTCGAAAAAAAGCATTTTCCCAGGGCAAAGGTCTGCTCGGGGCTGATTGTAGGCAAAACGGCCCAGAGAGCCGCCCGGCAGGCCTTTGCCGGCTGGCCTCCCGATCAACTTTTTCACCAGAATTACCGGGGTTTTTGCCTCCACGTAGGGGCTGGCCCAGCCTGCACCGTAGACTGGCCGATGCCCGCCTTTTGGCGGTGCGAACTCGACCAGTGGATGCTGGAACAGGCGGTGAAAGCAGGAGTGGAAGCGTTCGAAGGTGTTGAGTTTGTGAACTTTGAGTGCTGCAGCAACGGTTATAAGGTGTATTGCAAAACCTTCGGGGAGGAACGGACTTTTTTTGCCCGCAAAATTGTGGGGGCCGACGGCGGTTTTTCGAGGGTCAGAAAGCGAGTCTATTCAGGCCTGAAGGTTTTTTATGCCTGCGGATACCAGGAGGTGATGCAGGGGACGGCAGAGCTGGCTCCTGAGTATATCCACGTGTTTACAGACAAAGCCTTTGCGCCTTATTATGCGGCTTTGCATTTTAAGCAGGAAAAGATGGTCTTCGAAGTCGGGGCGCCGATCAAGGACTATTTGCATATTCGCAACTGGGGCCTTGATCTTTTAAAAAGGCATTTTGGCCTATGCATCCAGGAGGTGATTTTTAAGAGAGGGTGTCTTGAGCCTTTGCTTTACCGGCAGCTTTTTTCCGGTCTGCCTCCGTTGGGCAGGGGCGGTGTGTTGCTGGCCGGAGACGCCGCCGGCCTGCTTGCCCCCGGGACTGGTGAGGGCATCGGCTTTGCGCTTGATTCCGGCGCCATGGCCATTGACGCGTTCGATCAGGAGAAAAGCGACCATCTGGAAGCTTATTTAGAAATGTTAGGGAACATAATTCTAACGATAAAAGAAGCTTACCAGGGGGTCAGGGCCATAAGAAGAGCTGCGGAAAAGGACGCCCGGGAGCTTCTCGAGAGTATGGCCACGTTGTTGGTTTATTTAATCAATAAGTAATAGCTGTAGCATTAATCCGAGGGGAGAGTTGCAGATGCACTTTGAGCTTACCGATGAACAAAAGGCGATTAAAGAGACGATTAGAAAATTTATCGCCAAAGAATGCCCGCGTGAAAAGGTGCAAAAGCTGGACGAGCAGGGAGAGTTCCCCGGGGAGATGCTCTATAAAATTGCTGAAATGGGCTTTTGTGGCCTAGTCATTCCTGAAGAATACGGCGGTGGCGGGCAAAACGTCGTAGGGGCCGTAGTAGTGGTCGAAGAGCTGTCTGCCATCTATCCGGCCCTGGCGGGGGCTTTCATTGGCTCCGCCTTTTGCGGGGGAAAAAATTTGGCCGAATTGGGGAGTGATGAGCAAAAAGAAAGATACCTGCCCGGTCTGGCGGAGGGTTCCCTTCTTTTTTCGTACGGGCTATACGAGTCCGGCGGGGACTGTTCAGGGACAGCCGCAGGCACCTTTGCTCTGCAGAGCACAAGCGGTTTTCTCTTGGACGGGACCAAGTCTTTTGTCAGGCTGGCGGAGCGTTCCGACTGCTTTTTGGTTTCTGCCCGGACGGGCAAGAACAGTGCCGGAAGGGGCCTTTCCCTCTTCATTGTGGATAGCAAAAGCCCTGGCGTACAAATGAAGGAAATTGAAAAGTTTGGCAACAAGGGTATGCGTCTGTGGACGGTTCAGTTTGAACGCGTCCCGGTTCCCCAGGAAAACCTGCTTGGCGGCCCGGAGAGGTTAAACCACGGAGAAGAGCAGCTAAAGACGGTTCTGGAGTCCGAGAACCTGGAGACGGCTGCCTGCGCTTTGGGCATAGCGCAGGGCGCATACAGCTACGCTGCCGGGTACGCCAAAGAAAGGATCCAGTTCGAACGGCCGATTATTCAGTTTGAAGCTGTCCTGCACATGCTGGTAGACATGGCCGTGGACATCGAAGCCGGGCGCCTCCTTACTTACCGTGCGGGCTGGCTGGCCGAGCAGGGCAGACGTTCCCTTCCCGAAGCCACGGTGGCCAGGGCTTATACTTCCGAGGCAGCCCGGAAGGCGTCTTTAAACTGCCTGCAGATACTGGGCGGCTACGGGTACACAATGGAGTACGACGCCCAGCGGTACGTGCGCGATTCCCTGGTTTTGCTGGACGGTTTTAAAACCGCGGAAGCGCTGAAAAATACTCTCGGGTCCCTGTTAGACCTGGTTTAAATAGGAGTTAGAATCGACATCTGTTGCTTGTGTTGTTTATCTTTTTTTAAGCTGGCGGTTTAGAATGTTTAATATGCGTTATCAATTTCCAATGATCTAGACATTTTTAGAAGGGAGTGCTTTTTTATGGAAAGAATTTGGGTGCAAAATTGGCCGCAGCAAGAACCCCTGGTGCCCCCCCTGCCTACAGAACCGATTTTTGAACAAATCAGAAAACAGGCCCGGATAAATCCCGGAAAGACAGCCATCAACTTTTACGGGCGGGAAATAACCTATCGGGAGCTCGACGACGCTTCCGACCGGTTTGCGGCGGCTCTGGTTAATTTAGGAGTAAAAAAGGGCGACCGGGTGGCCCTTTATTTTGAAAACTGCCCGCAGTTCGTGATTGCTTTTTACGGGATCTTAAAAATGGGAGGAATTGTCGCCAACTGCAGCCCTATGTACAAGGCCGAGGAACTCGAGCACGAGTTGCGCGACGCCGGCGTCGAAACAATTGTTATGGAAGATTTCTTTTATCCTGTATTGGAGTCAATAAGAGGGAGATGCAACGTCAAAAATGTTATTATCACCAGTTTTGCCGATTACCTTCCCGAAAAGCCGGCCATCCCCCTGCACCCCTCCATGTCGACGGCCAAAAAGGAGATCCCGGGAACCATCGACTTTAAGAAATTGATTGAAGAGACGGAAGCCAAACCTCCTGACGTGACGATCAACCTGGATGAAGATGTTGCCCTTCTGCAGTACACCGCCGGAACTACCGGCCTTCCCAAGGGCGCTATGCTCACGCACGGGAACCTGGCCGTCCACGGCGCGGGAATCAGGCATTACTACCAGTATTCCGAGCGTGACGTTCACCTGGTGGTGCTCCCGCTTTTTCACGTTACCGGCCTGGACATTGCCATGAACCCGGCGCTGGCCGCCGGCGGCACCATAATCCTGTTCGCCAGGTTCGACCTCATCCCCATGCTGGAAGTAATTCCAAAATACAAGGTTACCGTGTGGGTCACCATCACCCCCATTAACGTGGCCGTAATAAATTTGCCCGACGTAGGGAAATACGATTTTTCATCGCTGCGCCTCGTCCTTTCGGGAGGGGCCGCCGTACCTTTAGAAATTCACCAGCGCTGGAAGGCCGTAACGGGAACCGACATCATCGAAGGGTACGGCCTCAGCGAAGCAACCGGCGGGATCGTCGGGAATAACCAGCAAAAGTTTTCCCCGGGCACGGTGGGAAGCCCGCTTTATTACCACGACATAAAAATTGTCGATCCGGAAACTGGTGAAGAGGTGGGCTTTGGGAAGGAAGGAGAACTGTGGGTAAAGGGTCCGTGCGTGATGAAGGGCTACTGGAAGGCGCCCGAACAGACCGAAAAGGTGCTGACGAAGGACGGCTGGCTGAAGACCGGAGATATGGCCACGATTGACGAAAACGGCTGGGTCAGGATAGTCGGCCGCCTGAAGGAAATGATTAAAGTTTCCGGGTATACCGTCTTTCTCGCCGAAATAGACGCCTTTTTGTACCGGCACCCGGCGGTGGCGGAAGCGGCGACGGTCGGCGTGGAGCACCCCTACCGCGGCGAAGAGCCGAAGTCTTACATAGTTCTCAAGCCCGAGTACAGGGGAAAGGTTACCGAGCAGGAAATTATCGAGTGGTGCAAGGAAAAAATGGCTGCCTATAAATACCCGCGGCAGGTGGAGTTTGTGGAAAGCCTGCCTAAGAGCGGCGCCGGAAAGATCTTGAGGAGACTGCTGAGGTAGGGGGTGTTGTGTAATGGCTGCGGAAACAATGACGGCGGAAGATTTGAAGGAATACTGCAAAGACAAGCTGGCCAGGTTTAAGATTCCTACGCATATCGAGTTTCGTCGAGAGCTGCCCAAGTCGATTGTGGGCAAGGTTTTAAAACGTGTGCTCATTGCCGAAGAAGAGAAAGGAGAACGTTAATGTCCCAACCAGTGATCGTCAGTGCAGTGAGAACGCCGATAGCCAGAGAAGCTGGCGCTTTAAAAGACATCCCTCCGGAGGACTACGCCGCCCTGGTCATTAAGGAGGCTGTTCGGCGAAGCGGGATTACCGATTCTCGAATCATTGACGAAGTAATTTTTGGGCACTGCCTGGGGGCGGCCGGCTGCATGGCCAGGATGGCTCTTTTGAAAGCCGGCCTGCCGATGGAAACTCCGGGCATTACTGTAGACAGGCAATGCGGTTCGGGGTCAACCGCCGTCAACCTGGCCGCCGCCCTGATCCAGGCTGGTGCGGGGGAAGTTTATGTTGCTGGGGGCGTGGAAAGTATGACCCGCATGCCCTACTTGCTGGAAAAACCTACGACAGCTTATCAACGCTTTGCTCCCAACTGGATTCATTTAAGGCCTGTTGCCCCCCGCGAAATCGGCGACCCGCCCATGGGCATTACGGCCGAAAATGTCGCCGAACGGTGGCGGATCAGCCGGGAAGAACAAGATGAGTTCGCCTGCTTGAGCCAGCAAAAAGCAATAAGGGCGATTAAGGAAGGGCGGTTTAAAGAACAAATCGTCCCCGTGGCCGTTCCCCAAAAGAAAGGGGAAGCCGTCTTCTTTGACACCGACGAGCACCCGCGCCCCAACACAACTCTTGAGGTGCTGGCCAAACTTCCGCCTGCCTTCAAGCCCGGCGGCACCGTTACCGCCGGCAACTCCTCGGGGATTAACGACGGCGCGGCAGCCCTGGTGGTAACCAGCCGGGAAAAAGCAGAAGAATTGGGCTTAAGACCACTTGCCGGCGTCGTCTCTTTTGCCGCCGCCGGCGTAGATCCGAACATCATGGGCATCGGTCCCGTGCCGGCTACCCGCAAGGCTTTGGCAAAAGCCGGCCTCACCATAAATGAGATAGATGTAATTGAACTCAACGAAGCATTTGCCGCCCAGGCCATCGCCTGCTGCCGTGAACTAGGCATCGACTGGCGCGATCAGGATAAGTTTAACCCCAACGGCGGGGCCATTGCTTTGGGCCATCCCATTGCAGCTTCCCTGGCCGTTTTGGTCGTCAAGGCCGTTTACGAATTGCACCGCAAAAAGGGGCGCTACGCGTTAATCACGGCCTGCTGCGGCGGCGGGCAGGGGGTGGCTACAATCATTGAGCGATGTTGAAGAGGTAAAAAGGCTGTATATAGATACCGTTGGTAAACCGTGAAAAGAACATGGAAGGAGCCATGAAGGTGCGCCTGCACTGTTCCTGAAACAGGAAGCTTAAGGACCAGAGGAAATCCGGCGGCGCAAAACAGAGACCTAGTGGGCTCCTTCATTATTATCTTTTTTCGGGTTAACGGTGTAGGCGAAGTTCCTGCGTTTTGGCCGAGATGAGTCCGCACTGGCTGGATGCGCCCTCGTCGATGACAATGAAGAATTTATGCCCCCAGCAAATCCCTAACAAAAGATAAGGATAGTTGCTTAAAAATGCCCTGGCGAAAGCTACATTTCTGTTTACTTCTCTTGACATTTCAAGTTTATATTGCTAACTTCTTAATTAACCGTTCAGTATGGAGGGAAAAAAATGACGGAATCGAATTGCAAAGAAACCACCTTTGAAAGAATCTGCCAGGCAGCCGTTAGGATTTTTAGCAACAAAGGATACCATAAGGCCACCATGGACGATATTGCCAGCGAAGCGGGCCTAACCAAAGGTGCCATCTACTGGCACTTTAAAAACAAGCGCGAGCTTTTTAAGTTCCTGATTGAAAATAGACTGAAAGAGCTAGACGAATTGATTTCTTTCGCTCTTTCCTCAGCCGTTCCACCACCTGAAAGAATTTTAGCAACCGTTAGGGCCTGCCTTGATTATTATGAAAAAAACAGGGATTTTTGCGCCTTAATAAAAGTATTTCACTATGAAGGAGTCGTCCTCATTGATAAAGAGTTTGAAACCTGGCTCCGCAATATTTACAACCGGTATCGCGAAATGCTGGCCGAAGTGATCAGGCAAGGGATAGCAGACGGTTACTTTAACCTGGAAACTGACCCGAAAGTGGCTGGAGCCATGTTGATTGCTGCCTTCGACGGTCTCAGCTTCCAGTGGCTGGTTGACCCCGACGCGTTTTCTTTAAACGAGGCTTTGCCGGTATTTCGCAGGTTAATTGAAAAAGGGTTTCGTTAATTTTTTTGCCTCCTCAATACTGAACAGTCGGTAGGTAAATCAATAAGATTAAAACAGCTTAAATAAAGCGGGAGTACTGGTTTTGAAAATCACCGAACTGGCCATCAAAAGACCCACCAGTAAGTTCAACAAAGCCGGTCTAAAAATTTTTTGTAGATCCCTCATTTTAAAGGAGGAGCAGTCGTATGGAAACACTGACGCAACTGGTTTCAATGAAAGGACGCCGGGTACTCGTTACAGGCGCCTCTTCAGGCATTGGTAGGGCGATGGCAATTAGGTTTGCCGATGCGGGCGCAGATCTCATTTTAGTCGATGTCAATGGAGAGGGCCTGTTTCAGACGAAAGAAGATATCCGCGGTTTCCCTTGCAGCGTAACAGCGCGCGTGGTCGATCTCTCTATAAAGAAAGAAATCGACGCCTTTTGGAGCCAGCTTGAGGAAGAACCGGACACGCTTATTAATAATGCGGGAATCTATCCCATGAGGGACTACCTCGAAGTTGACCAGAGCTTCTTTTGCGAGGTGCTGAAGGTCAACCTGGAGTCCGCATTCTGGATGTGCCAGAACTTTATCGGAAGACGCAAGGACAGGGGTGGCGTAATCATCAACGTTTCGTCCATCGAAGCCATCCTACCCTTCAAAGAGGATCTGATCCCGTATACCATAAGCAAGTCAGGTGTGTTGGCCCTAACCAGATCCCTGGCTCGTGAATATGGCAGAAAGGGCTTCCGGGTTAACGCCGTGCTACCGGGGGCCATAAGAACACCAGGTACAGAAAGCCTTGTTCGCTCGGCGGTTAAACGGTTTAACCTTAGTCTGGCGAAGGCAGGATACAACTTCCAAAGCAGACTTGCGCTAGGCAGGTGGGGTAAACCTGATGAGGTAGCCCGCGTGGCACTTTTTCTCGCCTCAAGTCTTGCCAGCTATGTCCAAGGCGCAATAATCCCTGTGGATGGAGGATTTCTTTCGGGATAAAAAAAGTGAAAAACCCGCACGATACTTAATACCAAGGGTACTGAAGGAATTGGGCCCCCGGCAACGAATCATAACCGTAATATACTGAATTGTATTAACAAGCATGACCCGTTTGTTCCAGGAGGGGGTTTGATCATGAATATGCCATTGCCGCCATGCACTGCCAGTTGCCCGGTGAACACCGATGTACCCGGATACCTGGCCGCCATAGCCCGGGGGGATTATCAAAGGGCCGCCGTGCTGATCCGGGCCAACAATACCTTTGCCTCGGTATGCGGATGGGTTTGTCCTCATCCCTGCGAAGACCATTGCCGCCGGGGGCGGGTGGATGCCCCGCTATCGGTACGGGCATTGAAAAGGTTTGCCCTGGAAAAGGCCGAAGGAGAAAGCCTTTTAACCCCTCAGCCGTTCGCGCAGCCCCTTCCTTACCGGGTGGCGATAGCGGGAGCCGGTCCGGCTGGACTGACCGCGGCCTGGGACTTGGCCAGGGCCGGATATACCGTAACAGTATTTGAGCGCCAGCCCGAGGCCGGCGGACATTTATATACCTCCCTGCCCACCTATCGCCTGCCCCGCCGGGTGGTGAGGGAGGATGTGGACCGCATCGCCGCCGCTGGCGTGGAGATACGTACCGGGGTGGAGGTGGGCAAGGATGTTTCGTTAACCGGCCTGCAAGAGGAATACCAGGCGGTAATCCTGGCCGTGGGCCTTTCCAAAAGTCGCGGCCTGAACCTGCCGGGGTTTGATCATCCAGACGTCCTCCTGGCCCTGCCCTTCCTAAAGGGGGCCAACCTGGGCCGCCCGGTGAACGTTAAAAAAAGGGTGATTATCATTGGCGGGGGCGATGTGGCCATGGACGTGGCCCGGACCGCCTTGCGCCTGGGGGCTCGGGAGGTGCGGGTAGTTTGTCTGGAGACCTGCGATATTATGCCTGCCCACCCATGGGAGGTAAAGGAAGCCCGGGAGGAAGGGGTGGAAATCTGTGCCGGATGGGGACCCCTCCGGGCAGTGGTGGAGGAAGGGCTGATTCAGGGGTTAGAAGTTAAGGGGGTGTTGTCTGTCTTTGATGAGCGGGGTTGTTTTAACCCCACCTT
>DYES01000068.1 GCA_020725585.1 Desulfovirgula sp. | reverse complement strand
GCCCCTATGATGTGGCGAATATTCAACATGAGACCTCACACTCCTTATCTTTTGTTTGGGGTGTTTATTTAGGGTGAGGTCTCATTTCTCTTTCCGGGGGCCGATCTCCTTTTTGGGTACCTACTGAAATTTTACACTGCCTCTTGCTTACCTTATTTCCTTAATCCCGTGCATGTAATGTACCAGTGCTTCCGGCACTTTCACGCTCCCGTCTGCCTGCTGGTAGTTTTCCAGGATAGCGGCCACCGTCCTGCCCACGGCCACTCCCGATCCGTTTAACGTGTGGACGAACTTAACGCGCCCCTTTGCTTCCCGGTAGCGGATGTTGGCCCTGCGCGCCTGGTAATCCGTAAAGTTGCTGCAAGAGGATATCTCCTTATACTCGCCCAAAGACGGCATCCAGACCTCCAGGTCGTACGTTTTTGCCGCGCTAAATCCCAGGTCTCCCGTGCACAGTATCACCACCCGGTAAGGCAGGCCGAGAAGCTGTAAAACACGCTCGGCGTCGCGGGTGAGCTTTTCCAGCTCCGCAAAAGAATCTTCCTGCTTACAAAATTTGACTAGTTCAACTTTATTAAACTGGTGCTGCCTGATTAAGCCTCTCGTATCTCTCCCGGCCGCCCCGGCCTCGGCGCGGAAGCAGGCGCTGTAGGCGCAGTGGTAAATGGGCAGCTTCTCCCCTTCTAATATTTCACCTTTGTAGATATTGGTCACCGGAACTTCCGCCGTCGGTATTAAATAATAATCTGTACCCTCCACCTTAAACATATCTTCAGCAAATTTCGGCAGCTGCCCCGTTCCCACCATGCTGTCGCTGTTCACCAGAAATGGCGGGAACACTTCCACATATCCGTGCTCTTTTGTATGCAGGTCCAGCATAAAGTTAATCAGCGCCCTCTCCAAAAGGGCCCCCAGTCCCTTGTAAAACACAAAGCGCGCACCGCTTACCTTGGCCCCGCGTTCAAAATCGATAATGTCCAGCGCTTCCCCAATCTCCCAGTGCGCTCTCGCCGGAAAAGAAAATTGTCGGGGGGTTCCCCACGTGCGCATCACCACATTTTCCTCTGCGCCTTTACCGATCGGAACGCTCTCGTGGGGCAAATTTGGAATACGGAGCAGAATCTCTTTTAGTTCTTCTTCCGCTTCTCGCACCTGCTCGTCCAGCCCTTTGATTTTTGCCGCCACTTCTTTCATTTCCAAAATTAAATGCGCGGCTTCTTCGCCGGCCACCTTTAGTTTGCCGATTTCCTCAGAAACAACGTTCCGCTTGTTCTTGAGCTGCTCCACCACCACAAGCAGTTCGCGCCGTTTCTGATCAAGCTCGAGAAACTCGGCAAGTCTATTCTCTATCCCCCTTTTTTCTAAAGCCTCTTTAACTATTTCCGGGTTGCTGCGTACAAATTTTATATCCAGCATGATTATACCCCCGCAAAAATTCTTTTCCCTGTATTATTACCATTTTTATCTATCTTTTACAATACTTTATGTATAAAAACGCTCCGAATAAATTAACCGCTGAAGATCATAACCATTAAAATCATTATAAAATGTTATACCGTTTCTTTAGATCATTTCACTTTAAATACTGATCATTCTTACGTCCAGCACCCCGTCCACTTTCTTTATCTCCTCGAGCGTTTCTTGCGGTATGGGGGCGTCCACGGAAAGCATCATCACCGCCCGGCCGCCCCTGTCCTTGCGGCCGACCTGCATGAAGGCTATGTTGACATTTTTCTCCCCGATCAAAACGCCCACCGGCCCGATGATCCTCGGTTTGTCAATGTGCGGTACGTAAAGAAGGTGGCCTTCCGGCTGTACGTCGATGCGGTAGCCGTCGATCATTACGATGCGTGCATCCGATTTGCCGAACAACGTTCCGGCGACCGTTTTTTCTTCCTGGTCGCTGACCACCCTTACGCTGATTAGATTAGCGTAGCCTTCCGCCCCCCCGTCAACAGACTGCAAGACCTGGATCCCCCTGTTCCGCGCCAAAATGGGTGCGTTGACAAAGCTTACGGCCTCCTGGAGAACGGGGTCCAGCAGCCCTTTTAAGAAAGCTGTGGTCAGGGGAGATACCTCTTGCGAAAAAACTTCCCCGCTGTAAGTTATCTCCGCTTTCCTCACGCGCCCGCGCACAAGCTGGGCCATGAACCTACCGAGCCTCTCCGCCAGCCCCAGGTAAGGACCGATTTTCGAGTAGGCCTGTACGCTGATTTGCGGGATGTTCACAGAATTCCTGACTATTTCTCCGCGCAAGGCGGCGGAGATTTCTTCCGCCACGTCGCGGGCAACGCTGAGCTGGGCCTCTATAGTGGACGCCCCCAGATGCGGCGTGGCGATGAAATTGGGAAGCTCCAGCAAAGGGCTGTCCAGGTTTGGCTCTTTTTCAAAAACATCCATGGCTGCGCCCGCCACCTTGCCGCTTTTCATAGCCCGGTAGAGCGCTTCTTCATCGATTACTCCGCCGCGGGCGCAGTTAATTATCCGCACCCCTTCTTTCATTAGAGAAAAAGCGTGATCGTCAATCAAATGATAAGTGTCTTTCGTTTTCGGAACGTGGATGGTGATAAAATCCGCGCTTCGAAAAAGCTCAGGCAGAGGCATTAATTTGATTCCCAGCCCCTCGGCCTTTTCTTCTGTGATGTAGGGATCGTAAGCGATCACTTTCATCTCTAAGGCCTGCGCCCTCTTGGCCACCGCCGAGCCGATGCGCCCCAGGCCGATGATGCCCAGCACTTTGCCTCTTAACTCGACCCCGATAAACGACTTTTTATCCCACACCCCCTCTTTAACCTTGGCCGCTGCCTGGGGGATATTCCTTGCCAGGGCCAGCATCATGGCGATGGTGTGCTCTGTGGCGGCAATCGTATTTCCGTCCGGGGCGTTCACCACCAGAATCCCTTTGTTTGTGGCCGCTTCCACATCAATGTTGTCCACGCCCACGCCTGCACGGCCAATTACCTTGAGTTTTTTTGCCGCCTCGATAACCCTCGCCGTAACCCTGGTGGCGCTGCGCACAATCAACGCGTCGTATTCGCCGATTACGTAAACCAATTCTTCTTCCGTCATTTTTTCCCCGAGCACTACTTCTATATTTTTCTGGCTCAAAAGGGGGGCCAGCCCTTCTGCGGACACGTTGTCCATGACCAGTACCTTCATGATCTTCTCCTCCTCGCAGATAACCTTGCTTTATATTCCGTTAGCTTTTTTCCGCCCGAAGCCCCGGCTCATGAAAGTCCAGGCACCAACCGGGCGATTCTTTTTGTTTTCAATCTCACGCTTGCGCTTTTTTTAAAAAAACCTCCTGCGCCTTGCACACGCCCGCCCCCAGCTCAACCGGGCAGCCCAGCTGCGCCAGCGCCATTTCTAGCGCACCGACGGCGATAATTACGTCCATTTTGCCGACAAAGCCCATGTGCGCAATCCGGAATATTTTTCCTTTTAAATGTCCTTGCCCTCCGGCAAAAATCACTCCGTACTCGCTTTTTAAAACTTTGCGCAAAGCGTCCGCCTCGACACCCGCGGGGGCATACACAGCCGTAACCGTCGGCGAGGCGCAGCGGTCCTCTGCAAGCAGGGAAAGGTTTAGTGCCCGAGCGGCAGCTCGCGTCGCCCGCGCCAAAAGGAGGTGGCGGGCGTAAACATTCTCCAGACCCTCCTCCAGCATCATTTCCAGAGCCGCCTCCAGGCCCATGAACAAAGTCACGTTGGGCGTATACGCCGTGTTCCACTTAACGAATGAATTGCGCGCTGCCGGCAGGCTGAAGTAAAAGCGGGGAGATTTGTTTTGTTCGATCACGCTCCAGGCCTTTTCGCTGACACTTAACATGGCCAGTCCCGGCGGCAGCATAAAGGCCTTTTGCGAAGCGGTAATTAAAATATCTACGCGCCACTCATCAGTCTTAATTTCGACGCCGCCCACTCCGCTCACGCCGTCCACCAGCAAAATCGCGTTTGTTTTCGCCACCAACGCCCCGATGCCGGCAATGTCGTTTAAAACCCCCGTCGACGTTTCGTTTTGAGTGGCCAGGACAACTTTATAATCCGGGCGCTCGGCCAGCTTTTCTTCCACCGCCCGTAGATCCACATCTTTTCCCCATCCAAAATTAATCTCTTCTACATTTGCACCGTAGGCTCTGGCAATATTTGCAAAACGTTCGCCAAAGTTTCCAGTAATTAGCGCCAGCACCCGGTCGCCCGGATTCACCGTGTTGGCGATGGCTGCTTCCAAGCCGCCCGTTCCCGAATTGGTCAGGATAAACACGTCATTTTTCGTCTGGAAAACCATTTTTATTTTTTCTTCAATACTTTCGTAAAGCCTGGCAAAATCCTCGCTCCGGTGGCCAATGACCGGCCTCGTCATGGCGGCTGTAACCGCCGGCGGAACGGGCGTCGGCCCTGGAATCAGCAAGTACTGCTTATCTTTCACGACAATTCTCTCCTCCTGAAAATTTAAAACCTCCCGCCCACTAAACGACATAGGGACGGGAGGTTTTCTCCCGCGGTGCCACCCTAGTTGACAGCTCTAGCCGAACTGCCCTCTCGAGTCATTGATAACGGAAGTACCGTGCCTGCCTACTTGGATGTCAAAACTTTGGACACCTTTTTTCAGCGGCCCCCTCCGGAGTGCCTTTCACCAGCCGCCCTGCTGGTTCGCACCAACCACCAGCTCTCTTCATAAAGGCCTGCCGGCTACTTTTCTCCTGCATTGGGTTTTTTATGAACTTTTTTAAATATATACTACAAAATTTATCGTTATGCAATACTTTTTTTAACCATGTTAAGAAAATACATATGAAGGCGCCCGTCAGAAGTTAATTCCGGGTGGAAAGCGGCGGCCAAAAAAGTACCTTCCCGTGCGCACACGATCTTTTCTTCGTGACGGGCCAACACTTCCACTCCTGGCGCCACCTCCATAATATAAGGGGCCCGGATGAAAACCGCCCGGAAAGGATCGTCCCCCAAAACGGGGATGTTTAAATCCTCCTCAAAACTATCTACCTGCCGTCCGTAGGCGTTCCTTCTCACCTTAATGTTCATCAGGCCCAGGCGCGGCTGCTCCGAGCCTTCTATTTCTTTGGCCAGGAGGATCATCCCGGCGCAGGTGCCGAAGATGGGCATCCCTTTTTCTCCCCGGTATTTTATTGGCTCAATTAGTGCGTATTCCATCATGAGTTTGCCGATGGTGGTGCTTTCCCCGCCGGGAATGATTAAGCCATTCACTTTCTCTAGCTCTTCTGGCCGGCGCACCTGGATCGATTCCGCACCACAGGCGGCCAGCGCCTGTTGGTGCTCCCGAAAAGCGCCCTGCAACGCAAGCACTCCAATTAACATTTATTCACCTTCATTGCCGTAGCGATATTTTTTCTACCAGCCGCGATCCTGCATTCTCTGCTCCGGAGCAATTGCCGCTATCTCCAGGCCGGGCATTGCTTCCCCTAAATCTTTAGAAACCTCCGCCAGCACTTTGGGGTCGTTGTAATAGGTGGTGGCGGCCACGATCGCCTTGGCGCGGGCGGCCGGGTTTTTTGACTTAAAAATCCCGGAGCCGACGAATATCCCGTCCGCCCCGAGCTGCATCATCATTGCCGCGTCGGCGGGTGTGGCGATCCCCCCGGCGGCGAAATTGACCACCGGTAGCCTGCCCGTCTCCGCTACCTGAACAACCAGCTCATAAGGGGCGCCCATTTCCTTGGCTGCGGCCATCAGTTCTTCTCTGGGCGTATTCTGCAGGCGCCTGATCCCGGCCATCATCAGGCGCATGTGGCGCACCGCTTCGACCACGTTGCCCGTTCCGGGCTCCCCTTTGGTTCTAATCATGGCAGCTCCTTCCGCGATCCTGCGCAGGGCCTCACCCAGGTTGCGCGCTCCGCAGACAAATGGCACCCGGAATGCGTGCTTGTTAATGTGGTGCTGTTCGTCGGCCGGGGTGAGCACTTCGCTCTCGTCTATGTAATCTACTCCCAGCTCCTGTAAAATCTGCGCTTCCACAAAATGCCCGATGCGCACCTTGGCCATTACGGGGATAGTTACGGCCTCCATGATCCGCAAAATGACGGTGGGATCGGCCATTCGGGCCACCCCGCCCGCCGCACGGATGTCTGCCGGCACTCTTTCCAGGGCCATCACCGCGCAGGCCCCCGCCTCCTCGGCGATCCTGGCCTGTTCAGGGGTGGTCACGTCCATGATCACGCCGCCCTTGAGCATTTCCGCCAATCCCTTTTTCACGGCCCAGGTCCCTTTTTCTCCCATTTCTTTACTCCCCCAGTGAAAGCATATTGTCCTGCAATCATTTTAACTCAGATTATCCTTAAAAACAACTAGTCATCGCCTATTCTGGCCAGGGCGACGACCTTATCGTTTTCCCCGGTACGCATGAGCAGAACTCCCTGCGTGGCCCTGCCCATGGCGGGAATTTCGCTGGCCTTCATCCGGATAATAATTCCTTCGCGGGAAACAAGCATGATCTCTTCATTTTTTTTGATCAGTTGCAGCCCGGTGACAAGACCGCTTTTGGGCGTGGTCTTAATGTTGATGATCCCTTTTCCGCCGCGCGCCGTTAAGCGGTACTCCTCTACCGGGGTGCGTTTTCCGTAGCCGTTCTCCGTTACGGTCAAGACGTCCCCCTGCTCCCGGATAAGGTCGACGCCGATCACTTCGTCACCCTCCCGAAGGCCGATCCCCTTTACGCCTCGGGAAGCTCTCCCGTGGGGGGTCACCTCCTCTTCCCGAAAACGGATGGCCAGGCCTCTCTTTGTACCGATGATCACTTCCCTCGTCCCGTCGGTGAGCAGCACGTCTTTTAATTCGTCATCTTCGTCCAGGTTGATGGCGATGATCCCGTCCCGCCTTATCTTTTCAAACTTTTCCAGGCCGGTTTTTTTCACGACGCCTTTTCTCGTTACCATAAAGAGGTAAAAACCCGGCTGAATGTTTTGCACTGAAATGATCGCGGTGATTTTTTCCTCGCCGGTTATAGGGATCAGGTTGATGATCGCCGTTCCCTTTGCCTGGCGGCTCGCTTCCGGAATCTCGTGAACCTTCAGGCGGTACACCTTGCCCTTGTTTGTAAAAAACAGCAGGTAGTGGTGCGTGCTGGTCACAAAGAGGTGCCGTACGAAGTCTTCCGTTTTCGTGGCCATGCCGGTTACCCCGCGCCCCCCCCGCTTTTGGCGTCGGTAGGTGTCCAGCGGGATCCTCTTGATGTAACCGTGATCGGTTACCGTAACAACCATTTCCTCTTCGATAATCAGATCCTCGCGGTCGATCACTTCGTCTTCGTAAATAATTACCGTTCGCCTCGGGTCGGCGAATTTTTCTTTTATTTCCAGGACTTCTTTTTTAATCACAGCGTAAATTTTCTGCTCGTCAGCCAAAAGTCCGCTCCAATATTTTATCTTTTCCTGCAGTTCCTTAAGCTCTTTATCCACTTTCTCTCTTTCCAGGCCGGTGAGGCGCTGCAGGCGCATGTCCAGGATGGCGTCCGCCTGCTGCGGGGAGAGTTGGAAGCGTACCACCAGAGCTTTTCTGGCGATTTCCACCGTCCGGGAAGAGCGGATGGTGCTGATTACTTCATCAATGTGGTCCAGCGCGATGCGCAGGCCCTCCACAATATGCAGCCGCTCCTGGGCTTTTTCCAGGTCGAAGCGCGTTCTCCTGGTCACCACTTCCTTCTGGTGCTCTAGGTAGTGCGCCAGAAGAGAGCGCAAGTCCAAGACCTCGGGTCTGCCCTTCACCAGCGCCAGCATAATGGCGCCGAAGGTTTCCTGCACTTGCGTGTGCTTATAAAGCTGATTAAGGACAATCTGTGGGTTTACATCCCTTCTGACCTCAATGACCACGCGCACGCCGTTGCGGTCTGATTCATCCCGCAGGTCCGTGATCCCGTCAATCTTCTTTTCCTTGACCAGTTCTGCGATCTTCTCCACCAGGCGGGCTTTATTGACCATGTAGGGAATTTCGTTAATGATAATGGCCACTTTTCCGCCGGCCATTTTTTCGAAGGTTGTCCGGGCGCGCATTTTAATTGCGCCCCGCCCTTTTTGATAGACCTCCCTTAAGGCGGAACCGCCGATAATCAACCCCCCGGTGGGAAAATCCGGGCCTTTGATGACTTGCAAGAGATCATCCACTGTGCAGTCTGGATTTTCGATCAGCATGACAATTCCGTCAATTACTTCCCCTAAGTTATGCGGGGGTATGTTTGTGGCCATTCCTACAGCAATTCCGGAAGAACCGTTGATCAACAAATTGGGGATGCGGGCGGGCAAGACGAGGGGCTCCTCCGTCGTGCCGTCGTAGTTGGGGACAAAATCTACCGTATTCTTCTCGATGTCCGCCAGCATATACATGGTGATCCTGGCCATCCGCGCCTCCGTGTAGCGCATTGCCGCAGGGGCGTCCCCGTCCAGGGAGCCGAAATTTCCGTGTCCGTCTATTAAGGGATAGCGGCAGGAAAAATCCTGAGCCAGGCGGACCAGGGAGTCGTACACAGCGACGTCCCCGTGGGGGTGAAATTTCTGCAGCACGTATCCTACTATGTTTGCGCTCTTGCGGTGCGGCTTGTCTGGGGTCATGCCCAGTTCGTGCATGCCGTAAACAATGCGCCGGTGGACCGGCTTTAGGCCGTCACGCACGTCTGGGAGCGCACGTCCGACGATCACGCTCATCGCGTAATCGAGGTAAGAGTGTTTCATCTCTTCGTTGATGTCAATAGGGATTACTTTTCCGATTTCTGCGGGCAATCTTTATTTCTCCTCCCTGAAAGCATTCCTTAAAACATTCCCTGGACTGTTTTTAATGAACAAACAGCAGGTTTTGGTTTAAGAAGTTATCGCCTTTTCCTTTTATTACACGTCCAGGTTGCGCACGAACAAGGCGTTTTCCTGGATAAAGTCGCGCCTGGGCTCAACCTGGTCCCCCATCAGCATGGAAAACAGCATATCCGCCTCGATGGCGTCTTTTAAGGTCACCTGGAGCATCGTCCTTTTTTCGGGGTTCATGGTTGTTTCCCAGAGCTGCTCGGGGTTCATCTCCCCTAAACCTTTATACCTTTTTATCACCACACCGTTTCTGCCTGTAGTCTTGAGCATATTCTCCAGCTCCTGGTCACTGTATGCGTAAAAAGAGTTCTTTCCTTTGATCACTTGGTAAAGCGGCGGTTGGGCTATGTAGACGTAACCCGCTTCGATCAGCTGGCGCATGTAGCGGTATAAAAAAGTCAAAAGCAGCGTCCTGATGTGCGCCCCGTCGATGTCGGCGTCGCTCATAATCACGATGCGGTGGTATCTTGCTTTGCTCAGATCGAATTCCTCACCAATACCCGTTCCCAAGGCGGTAATTAAGGCCCGGATCTCTTCGTTGGCGAGAATTTTATCCATCCTGGCTTTTTCCACGTTTAAAATTTTTCCGCGCAGCGGAAGGATGGCCTGAAAACGCCTGTCCCTCCCCAGTTTGGCAGAACCTCCGGCGGAGTCTCCCTCCACCAGATAAAGCTCCGAAAGCTGCGGGTCGCGTTCGGAACAATCGGCCAGCTTGCCGGGTAAAGTGGAATTTTCCAGGGCTGTCTTTCTCCTCGTCAACTCCCGCGCCTTCCTCGCCGCTTCCCGGGCCCGCGCGGCGCTGATTACCTTTTCAATAATTCTTCTGGCTACTGCCGGATTTTCTTCCAGGTAAGTCGCCAGTTCTTCGCTGACCGCCGCATCAACAACACTCCTCACCGTACTGTTGCCCAGTTTCGTTTTGGTCTGCCCCTCAAACTGCGGGTCTGGAACTTTAACACTGATCACCGCCGTTAAACCTTCCCGGATATCTTCTCCGGTCAGCTGCGGCGTGCCGTTTTTGAGAAGATTGTATTTTTTTCCATAATCGTTGATTACTCTGGTGAGGGCGCTTTTAAATCCGGCCTCGTGGGTGCCCCCGTCGACAGTGCGAATATTGTTTGCGTAAGAAAATAAGCTTTCCACATAGCCGTCTGTGTACTGCAAGGCTACTTCTACATTAACGTCGTCTTTTTGCAGGTTGAAATAAATAGGGGGATGCAGCACGTTTTTATTTTTATTCAGGTAATTTACAAAATCCTGGATACCCCCGTCATAATGGAAGCTTGCTTTCTGCCCTGTACGCTCATCCTGAAAAACTATTTTTAACCCCTTATTTAAAAAAGATAACTCCCTTAAACGTTGGATGATGGTTTCCGCACTGAACGCCACTTCGTCGAAAATCTCCGGGTCCGGGTAAAAGGAGACCCTTGTGCCGCTCTTCTCCGTCTGCCCCACTTCCACCAAGGGTGTAACAGGCACCCCGCGCTCGAAGCGCTGCCTGTAAACGCGGCCCTCTCTTTCCACTTCCACTTCCAGCCATTTGGAAAGGGCGTTCACTACCGAGACACCCACGCCGTGCAGCCCGCCTGAAACCTTGTACCCTTTCCCCCCAAACTTCCCGCCGGCATGCAGCATCGTTAAAACGGTGGTGAGCGCTGGCAGGCCCGTTTTCGGATGAATACCCACCGGGATGCCTCGCCCATCGTCAGCTACCGTCACACTGTTGTTTTTATGAACAACTACTTCTATATTGTGGCAGAAGCCCGCCATCGCCTCGTCGATACTGTTGTCAACCACTTCATAAACCAGGTGGTGCAGGCCTCTGGCGCTGGTGCTGCCAACGTACATGCCCGGCCTTAAGCGGACGGCTTCCAGCCCTTCTAAAACCTGGATTTCTTCTACGTCGTAATGGTTTTCTTTAATTTCCAAGGCCCGACCTCCTTTTTAGGATAATTTTATCATAATTCGGTTAAAAAGAAAAACGACCCCGGTTTAATAAAAGCTTTCCGCCCTTTTTTTGAGTGTAACGCTCGAAATGGGCGAAATAAAAATCTCCTTCGTGGTGATCACACATGATTTTTCCTTGCCCTCTTCCGCAAGGTTGTGCACAAAACCGTCCGCCTCCTGCAATTTTATATTCGTCCGATAATCTAAAATCATTATAATATCTCCCCGGGGAACCACAACATCTTTACCTAAATGCACAAACATGCCACCTTCTCCTTTCTTGTCTTTCTAGCTTTTCCATTAATTCTAATCGTTTTTCGGCCGGGCCGGCAGCAGTAGAGACAGGTGGTCGTCCCTGCCTAACGGTTGAATAATCGCCGCGCTCAGCGGGCCAGTAAATTTGATCACCACTTCCTCTGTGGGGATCACACGCAGGCTCTCGATCAGGTAGCGCGCGTTGAAGAAAATTTCCAGCGCTTCCCCCTCGTAGGTTGTCTTTAAAACCTCCTTAATCCAGCCGGAAGTAGTGTTTAAGTAAATAAAGGATTGTTCTGGTTGAAAACTAAAGCGGACAACCGGGATCTCTTCGTCAATCAAAAGTGAAGCACGGGCCAGGGCGCTGATCAACTCAACTGTATTCATCACCAGGCGGGCCGAAAAGTTTTTGGGAATGATCTGGTTGTAGGCTGGAAAATGGCCGGCGATGAGCCGGGAAATGAGCAGAGCTTCCTCCATAGCGAAAGTAATATGGTTCTTACTGATTCTCACCTGCGCGGGTTCATCTTCTTTACGCATAATCCTTACCAACTCGGACAGCGCGTTGCCGGGGACAATCACATTGTTAAACGGCTCGCTTTCTATTTCCGTCTCCCGCAGGGCGAGGCGATGGGTGTCTGTAGCCACCAGCCGCAATCTTCTTTCCTGGTTCTCAAATAAAACACCGGTAAAAAGCGGCCTTGTTTTATCTGTGGAAGCGGCGTAAATTGTCTGTTTTACCATATCTTTTAATAAACCCTGGGTCAACTGGAAAGTGGCTTGTTCGGACACCTCCGGCGGGGCGGGAAACTGCTCGGGGGGGTAGCCTTTGATGTTAATCTGAGAGTCGTCATAAAGGATCTTGACGCTGTTTGTCTCGGCCGCGCCTTCCAACCGGATGACCGTATCGGGAAGGCAGCGGACGATGTCCATGATTTGCCGCGCCGGAAGGCAGGCCACACCGTCCTGATCAGCAGACACGGGAACCCTGCATTGTATGGTGAGATCGATATCTGTGGAGGTGGTGGTTAAAACCCCCTCCTGGACCTTAAATAAAATGCCTCCCAGGATCGGCAGGGCGGCTTTTGCTTGCGCGGGTCGGTAGACAGTTTGCACGGCAAAAAAGAGGTTAGACCTGGTAATTGTAAAGTCCATTTATACAACATCCCTTCAAGAATAAAATCCCTTCAAGAATAAAATTCATAAAGTTAATTAATAATTATATTAAAATAAATATATGTTGTCATCGTAAGCCGCTTTAATTATGTGGAAAGCAGTTTCTTTTCGGGAAGGGAGAAAGGATGGGCTCTGTGTAAAAGCGGTTGAAAAGTTTTATAGTTGTAAAATTTTTTCTTCTATTTCCGAGACGATCGTTTGTAAGGCATAATCCGTTTTTATTTGCTCAGATATCTTTTCTATTGCGTGGAGCACGGTAGTGTGGTCCCGTCCCCCGAACTCATCCCCGATCTTGGGTAGTGATGCGTCGATGAGCTTTCGCGCCAAATACATGGCCAGTTGGCGCGGGAAGGCGATCTCCCGTGTGCGTTTCTTGGATTTTAATTCTTCCGGGCGCAGGTTGTAGTATTCGGCGACAATCTTTTGAATGAGCGGGATGGTCACCTGCTTTGGTTTTTCGTTTTGGGATAAGTAGTCTTTAAGGGCTTCTTTGGCCACGTCACAATTAATTTCGCATCCGTAAAGGGAGGAGTAGGCGATTAATTTAATCAGCGCCCCCTCCAGTTCTCTGATGTTTGATTCAATTTTACTGGCTATATAGGTTAGCGTATCGAGTGGTATATCCAGGTTCTCTAATTGCGCTTTTTTTTGGAGGATGGCGATCCGCGTTTCTAAGTCGGGGGGTTGGATGTCTGTGATCAACCCCCACTCAAACCTGGAACGCAGCCTGTCTTCCAGGGTGGGGATGTCCCGGGGAGGACGATCGCTCGAGATAATGATTTGTTTGTTGGCTTCGTATAAAGTGTTGAAAGTATGAAAAAATTCTTCCTGGGTTCTTTCCTTTTTAGCCAGGAACTGGATGTCGTCCACCAGCAGGACGTCAATACTTCTATATTTGCTGCGGAATTCTTCCGTGTCGTCTTCCCTGATCGCGCTTATTAACTCGTTTGTAAATTTCTCCGTGGTTACGTAGACGACCTTTAAATTCCTGTTGTTTTTAATTATATAGTGGCCGATGGCGTGCATCAGGTGGGTTTTCCCCAAACCTACGCCGCCGTAAATGAAGAGGGGGTTATACGCGCTGGCGGGAGACTCGGCCACCGCCATACACGCTGCGTGGGCAAAACGGTTGCTGTTGCCGACAACGAACGTTTCAAAGGTATACCGCGGGTGCAGCTGCACCCTTTCGGGAAACCTGTACTCCGACGACTTTTGTAAGCGGACAAGAAGCGATTCGGGTATTTCGTTGGTGATTAGGAATTCTAATTGTAAATCCTCATTGAGGAGGTTGCGGATAATCGTTTTAATTAAAGGGGCGTAGTGATTAACCAGCCAGTCACGTGAAAAGGAATCGGGCACCTCAAAGAAGATGGTGTTGTTTAAAATGCCGATGGGTTGCAAAGACTTAATCCAGGTATCAAAAGAGTGTTTGCTTAAGCGCGGCTCCAAGGTGTTTAAAACATTTTCCCAGATCTCTCGCAGCTGAAAACGGGCCATTTTTAAAAATAACCCTCCTCAGTTTGTCCACAGCTTTACGCGGTAACTCAATAATAGCAAATTTACCCGTAGTTATCAACAGACATTTTGACTGTGGAGAATGGAAAAGCCGGCAAAATATGCGGCAAGCTTTTCCTTGACTTGCGGCGGCCTCATACTATATAATTTAAGATGTTTGAAGGGAGTGAGCAGTTTTTGAAGAGGACGTACCAGCCAAAGAAGAGAAAATATAAAAAAATGCACGGATTTTTAAGGCGGATGTCCACCGGGGCGGGCAGGAAGGTGATTAAAAGAAGGCGCTTGAAAGGAAGAAAAAGGCTGACCGCGTAAGGCCGCCCGCATGGTGGCCTTTTTCTAATTGGGAAGTGTTGAGGTGGCCAGTATTAAAATTGTAAAGAAAAACAAAGATTTTCGGAGGACCTACGCGAAAGGTGCGTCGGCTGCCGATAAAAGCATGGTCCTTTATGTGTATAGCAAGAGAGGTAGAGATGGAGATCAGGAAAAAAGATTTGGTTTTTCCGTGAGTAAAAAAATCGGCAAGGCAGTGGTCAGAAACAGGGTAAAAAGGCTTTTAAAAGAAGCCTGCAGGCAGAATTTAAACTTTTTCCCGGATGGAAAAGACTATATTATCGTGGCTAAAAAAGAGGTGGTTGATGAGGATTTCCACAGCATCTCCAGAAAGCTGTTGAGGTTGCTTCACAAGCTTCTCCAAAGAATATAAAAAAATATAAAAAGACCTGGTGCGGAGGTCCTCATCGAGCAAAGTGTTCGCCAGGATTTTAATCAAAATAATCAGGTTTTACCAGATATTCTTGTCCCCATTACTTCCGCCGTCATGCCGGTTTTACCCGTCCTGTTCCGAGTACGCCTGCCAGGCAATCGCCAGGTACGGCGCCCTGAAAGGACTGCTTTTGGCCGCCGGGCGCGTCTTGCGCTGCCACCCGTTTTGCCGCGGTGGTTACGATCCGGTGAGATAGTATTTTGGAGGTGGTTTCTTGTTTCAGGCTTTGGTCGACGGTATGACCTATCTAATTAATCTCTGTTACAACTTTACAACTATGATTCACCTGCCTAACTACGGGCTGGCGATAATTTTTTTAACCATTCTGATTAAGATTGCACTCTATCCGCTGACTTTGAAACAAATGCGCTCCATGGCCATCATGCAGCAGTTGGCTCCGAAAGTGAAGGAGATTCAGGCGAAATATAAAGAGAAAGACCCTCAAAAAATGCAAAAAAAGATTATGGAGCTGTACCAGGAGCACAACGTGAATCCTTTGTCGGGCTGCCTTCCTTTGCTTATTCAACTGCCCATTCTGATTGCCTTATACAGAGCCCTTTTGTTTTTTCAGTATCCTGATCCTAAACACGCGAGTTTCTTGTGGATCGGCAACTTGAGCAACGTGGGCGATCCCTTTTACATCCTGCCTATTCTTGCCGGCGTGAGCACTTTTTATCAATCGCGGATGACCATGACTTCAAACGATCCTACCCAGAGAATTATGCTGATCACCATGCCTATTTTTATCGCCTGGATCTGCACCACAGTTCCTGCCGGTCTCGCTCTGTACTGGGTGGCTTTTAATATTCTGGGGATTGTCCAGCAATATTTTATTAATAAACAGACTTACCGGGCAAAGGAGGTTGCCAGCGAAAGTGGAGACGGTAGAAAAGGTCGGTAAGACAGTTGAGGAGGCGGTGGAACAGGCGCTGGCCGACCTGGGAATAGACAGGGAGAATGCGGTCATTGAGGTACTGGAGGAGCCATCCAAAGGATTGTTTGGTCTTCTTGGCCACCGGCCGGCAAAAGTAAGGGTAAGCGTCAAAGAAACCCCATCGCTGCGCGCCAGGCAATTTTTAGAAAAAATTTTTCGGGTGATGGATCTCTCTGTGAAGATGGAGATTATGGAAAAAGATAACGACCTGCTAATCAACATGTCGGGCAGCGGGCTGGGTGTCTTGATCGGCAGAAGGGGAGAAACCTTAAACGCCCTGCAGTACCTGGTGAATCTGAGTGTGAACAAAAACCAGTTAAAACGGAGCAAGATCGTCCTGGATGTGGAAGGATACCGCCGGCGGAGGGAACAGGCCCTGGAGCGCCTGGCTTTAAGGCTGGCGGAAAAGGCGAAGAGAAGGGGTAAAAACGTCGTTTTAGAGCCGATGAACCCGCAGGAAAGAAGGATCATTCACACGGCCCTCCAGGGAAGAAACGATATTTACACTTACAGCGAGGGAGAAGAGCCCTACCGGAAAATAGTAATTTCCCCGCGCAGGTAAATCGGTGAAGCGAAAAAAAAGACCCAATAGCGAAATAAATACCCAGCAGACCAGCTGGGTATTTTTAAAGTGGTGATTTTTTTGTTAGACGATACAATTGCGGCCATTGCCACTCCCTTAGGAGAAAGCGGTATCGGGATAGTGCGCTTAAGCGGTGAAAAAGCCATTGAAATTGCCAGAAAAGTGTTTATTCCTCGCAGAAATAAGGAATGGTGGCGGGAGCAGGGATATAGATTGTTTTATGGACACGTGATTGAGCCGGAGACCGGTGAGATGATCGACGAGGTGCTCCTTAGCATGATGCGTGCGCCCTACAGTTTCACCAGGGAAGATGTGGTGGAAATTAACTGTCACGGGGGCGTGGTTCCCTTGCGCAAAACGCTGGCGGCAGTGCTGCGCTGTGGAGCAAGATTGGCCGGGCCGGGCGAGTTCTCCCGGCGGGCCTTTTTAAACGGGCGGGTGGACCTGGCCCAGGCCGAGGCGATTATTGATATTATCCGGGCGAAGACGGACGCGCAGTTGAAGCTGGCCGTATCGCAGTTAAAAGGGGAGCTTTCAGAAAAGATTCGCTCCCTGCAGGACAGGATCACGGACCTTTTGGCCGCGTGCGAGGCGGCAATTGATTTTCCGGAAGACGTGGATGCTTTACCGGGGGCAGAACTGGAGAGTTTGATCGCCGGATTAAAAGAGGAAGTGGAGGCGCTGGTTGCCTGCGCCGACCGGGGGAAAATCTACCGCGAGGGGGCTTTTGTGGTCATCGCCGGCAGGCCCAACGTGGGCAAGTCGTCCCTTTTAAACGCTCTGCTCCGGGAGGGGCGGGCCATCGTTACGGACATTCCCGGTACGACCAGGGACGTAATTGAAGATATGATCAACATAAAAGGGGTGCCCGTAAGGATTGCCGACACCGCCGGCCTGCGGCCGACCTTTGACCCGGTGGAAATAATCGGCGTGGAAAAAGCTAAAGAGCTGCTGGAAAAAGCCGACCTCATTCTCGTTTTAGTAGATGCCTCTGCCGGGGTGACTAAAGAGGACCGGGAAATTTTAAGGGAGGTCGAAGAAAAAAACGCGGTTTACCTGGTTAACAAATGTGATCTGGGCGGCGGGGAGGAAACGTTCCGGGAAGTGAAGAAGGCGGCAGGAGAAAAAGCCGTTTTGAAGATTTCCGCTCTTACCGGTGAAGGGATCGGGGAGCTGGAAGAAACGATCTTCCAGAAGATCGTTGGCAGCCCGGCCGTAGGGACGGACGCCCTGCTGGTCAACAACGTGCGGCATAAAAACGCGCTGGTGAAGGCAGGCCGGTGCCTGGGCGAGGCGCTGGAAGGGGCGCGCGCGGGGTTTCCGGAGGACCTTTTGGCCGTGGATTTAAAGGAAGCGTGGGAGGCGCTGGGGGAAATTACCGGGACAACGGTGGCGGAAGACATTATCGACCGCATTTTTGCGAACTTCTGCATCGGAAAATGAGGTGTTCACCCGTGGAATATCTGGCCGGAAAATACGAGGTCATTGTGGTGGGGGCGGGGCACGCGGGCTGTGAAGCGGCGCTGGCCGCAGCCAGGCTGGGCTGCCGCACTCTGTTGGTAACCATTAACCTGGACAATCTTGCCTTGATGCCCTGCAACCCGGCGATGGGCGGACCCGCCAAGGCGCAGCTGGTGCGCGAGGTGGACGCACTGGGCGGGGAGATCGGCCTGAATACCGACCGCGCCGCCATCCAGATGCGCATGTTGAACACCGCGAAAGGGCCGGCCGTGCAGGCTTTGCGCGCACAGGCGGATAAGAAGCTTTATCAGGCGTGCATGCGGCGCGTGATCGAGAACCAGCCCGGCCTGGATTTAAAACAGGTGATGGTGGAAAAGATCCTCGTGCGCGGCGAGCGCGTGGAAGGCGTGGTGGGCAGCACGGGCGCGAAATTTCTGGCGCCTGCTGTCATCCTTACTACGGGCACTTACTTGCGGGGCAGAATTATTATCGGCGACCTGGTCTTCCCCGGGGGGCCGCAGGGCCAATACCCGGCGCAGAGCCTCAGCCAGTCGCTAAAGGAGCTTGGTTTGGAGCTGGGGAGATTTAAAACGGGCACGCCTGCCCGGGTAGATAAGAGGAGCATAGATTTTTCAAAAATGGCCATTCAGCCGGGGGACGAGAGAATTTACAATTTTTCCTTTCTCTCCCCGAAGAGAAATAGGGAGCAGGTACCCTGCTGGCTTACTTACACTACCTCGGAAACCCACCGGATTATCCGGGAAAACCTGCACCGCTCGCCGCTTTTCAGCGGGGTGATCGAGGGGATCGGACCGCGCTACTGCCCGTCCATTGAAGACAAGGTGGTCCGCTACGCGGAGCGCCCCCGGCACCAGGTGTTTATTGAGCCCGAAGGCCTGAACACCAATGAGATGTACGTGCAGGGGATGAGCACCAGCCTGCCGGAAGACGTCCAGCTGGCCATACTGCGCACGCTTCCCGGGCTGGAGAAGGTCGAGATGATGCGCCCGGGCTACGCCATTGAGTACGACTTCCTGCTGCCCACCCAGCTCAAACCTTCGCTGGAGTGTAAAAAGATTTCCGGCCTGTTCAGCGCCGGACAGATCAACGGCACTTCCGGCTACGAGGAAGCGGCGGGACAGGGAATTGTGGCGGGGATCAACGCCGCCCGTTTTCTGCGGGAAAAAGAACCCCTGATCCTGAAGCGATCGGAAGCCTACATCGGCGTAATGATCGACGACCTGGTCACCAAGGGGGTAAGCGAGCCGTACCGCCTCCTCACCTCCCGTGCCGAGCACAGGCTTTTGCTGCGGCAGGACAACGCAGACATGCGGCTTACGGAGATCGGTTACGAAATCGGGCTGGTGACGCCGGAACGCTACCGGCTTTTTTCCAGAAAGAAAAAGCTTATCCAGGAAGAGATCGAGCGCTTGAACAAGACCATGTTGCCGGTAACGGAAGAAATGAAAGAAATATTAAGAGAGGCGGGCACCGCCCCCCCGGGCCAGCCTACAGTTTCCGCGGCCAGCCTGCTGCGCCGCCCGGAAATCAAGTATCACCACCTCCTGCGGATGCCTGGGGGTAAGCCGGAGCTTCCGGAGGACCTCCTGGAAGAGGTATTGGAGGAGGTGGAGATCGAGATCAAGTACGAGGGCTATATTAAAAAGGAGCTTGAGCAGGTAAAAAAACTGGCCAGGCTGGAAGGGCGCCTGATTCCGGAAGACATGGATTATTCCCGGGTAAAAGGTCTGGCCAACGAGGCCAGGCAAAAATTAGAAAAAATTCGGCCCCGCTCTTTGGGCCAGGCCAGCCGCATCTCGGGGATAAATCCTTCTGATCTAGCCATTTTGATGGTTTACCTGGAACAACACAGGCGCAAAGGAGAAGCGGCAGATGCCCCCGGGTCAGCCACCGTGGGATGAAGCAGGAGCTGCCGCCGGGCCCGGTGAAGACGTAAAATACTGGTGCAGAGAAGGCGCGGCGCGCCTGGGAATAGAACTGGACGCGGAGCAGTGCCGCCTTTTTCAGGAATATTACCAGTTGATCTTGAGGAAGAGCGGCAAGGTAAACCTGACGGCGATCTTAGAAGCAAAAGAGGCCGCTTTGAAGCATTTTGTGGATTCCCTCACCTGCCTGCTGGTGGCGCCGCTGGAAGGCAGCCCGCAGGTGGTTGACGTAGGCTCCGGAGCGGGACTGCCGGGGATCCCTGTGAAAATAGCCCGCCCCCGGATCATACTTACCCTTGTCGATTCTTCTTTGAAAAAGGTGGCTTTTCTGAAGGAAGCGATCACCGGGCTGAAACTGGAACAGACGAGCGCACTGCACGGGCGGGCTGAAGATCTGGCGCACCGGCCTGATTTACGCGCGCGTTTTGACTACGCGCTCTGCAGGGCGCTCGCCCCGCTGCCGGTGCTCTTGGAATATTGCCTCGGCTTCTTAAGGACGGGGGGTTTTTTGATTGCCTTCAAGGGGCCGGCGGCCGCTGCGGAAGAGGAGAAAAGCGTAAACGCACTCTCTCTGTTGGGAGGGGTAATCCGGGAGGTCAGGTTCGTGGCGCTGCCCTACCTGGGCCACCGGCGGCGGCTGATCGTTGTGGAAAAAATTAAAGAAACCCCGCCGAAATATCCGCGGCGTCCGGGAATACCTTCCAGGCGGCCGCTATAAGAGGAATTTCAACTTTTTTGGAGAATTGGTGATCCGGGACAGACTTTTTTTTTAGATTTTTTAAGGGGCCGGGCGGATTGGTAATCGGCGTTTTGACGGTAGAGCTGTTTTTTAACGGGGCGAATTCTTTAAAAGAGAAGCGCCGGGCGCTAAAAAGCATCCTGGACAAGGTAAAGGCCCGCTTTAACGTTTCCGTGGCCGAGGTGGACGGACAGGACGCCTGGCAGTTTTCTGTTATCGGCGTTGCCTTTATCAGCAACGAAAACGCCCACGTCTACCGCACGCTCTCTGCTGTGTCCCGGTTTATTGAAGAGCTGGGTAAAGCAGAAGTGATTAAAGTACATACAGAAGTGTTTTAGCTGGGTCAGGTTTACGTGAGGCTTTTGTTTTAGGAGTGTTTTTCTTAAAATTTTGCAGGGGGAGAGGATGATCTTCTTTGGGAGCGTTTATCCCTGGCAGCTGTACTTTTATTATCCGCAGGAAAAAATAAACGAAGGCCAATTCTTAATCGGCCGGCTGTCCGGAGCCAAAAAGCTGGATCTGGCGGTGTTAAAACCTTTGTATGAAAGCAACGATCTCGGGGAGATTGACCCCAATTACCGGGGTTTTCAAGAGATGGCCAGAAATTTTGTGCTTGCCGCCGGTCTTGGAGAGAAGCCTTATGGTTTCTGCGTTTTTGTTATAGAGAGAAGTGACCTCGTGCAGATCGATATTGTTTTAACCGCTCCGGGCTGGCGGAGGAAGGGGCTGGGCAGGTTTTTGCTGGGCGCGCTCGAGCAGGCCTGTTTGCCCGGCACTGTCATCTACGTGGACCAGGTGACGGAAATCGGCCGGAAGTTTTTTATGAGCTGCGGTTTTACAAAGGACGTCAATTTGTTTAAGATCGCCGGCAGGCCTGACGAAAACTGTTTTCCGGCGCAAAATGTAATTGCCTGGAAATAATTTTAAAATCAATTAGTGTAAAAAAAGGCCCCGGCGGGCAAACGGCAGGCGGCAAAAAACTTCCCGGGGCGTTGGGCGCACTTGACTTTCGGCGTTTTATTTGCTAAAATTTTTTTGCGATGTGGTGGATGTAGCTCAGTTGGTCAGAGCACCAGGTTGTGGCCCTGGGGGTCGTGGGTTCGAGTCCCATCTTCCACCCCACGCTGGGGCGTAGCCAAGCGGTAAGGCAGCGG